>JAYEOD010000377.1:0-2133 GCA_034722575.1 Bacteroidota bacterium
TATCTCAAATTCATAAGTAGCAGCTTTGTTCTATTAACAGGTAGATGTGAAGTAAAAAAATCATTGTTGAACGTAATTAGTTTATAATGTATAATGTACAGGTGAGTAAATATGTGAAAATACTGTTTTTTTCTGTTTTTATTTTATCGATGTGTTCTGTTAATGCGCAAGTAGAGAATAAATCGAATATTATAGAAGAGTATGACGGCAAAAAATATATTATTCATTTGGTGCAGCCGGGTGAAACATTGCAGTCGTTATCTGAATTGTATGGTGTTTTTGTTAATAGTATTAAAGATGCGAATGTTGTATTAAAGGAGAATAATCCGAAAGCGAATCAGATTGTGAAAATCCCTACAGCAGCAATTGGCGAAGTAGATAGAGGTGAAGAGTTTGTAGAAATAACCCAAGACAACTTGTTGCAACAGGAAAAAATCCTTCAACAAGAGATTTCTATTTTGGATACTCTTGATAAGAGTAAGTTTTTTTATCATTTAGTAGAAAAGAGAGAGACTTTATACTCTATTTCTAAAAAATATCACGTCTCAATAAATCAGATAAAAGAGATTAATCATAATTTGGGAAGTCTCCTTCAAATTAACCAAAAACTTATTATTCCAATATCTGTAAAAGAAGAAGAAAAAGAGGTAGTAAGCGTTGATGACGATATAAAGGAGTTTAAAGGTTATAAATTCAGCTATTATTCGGTTAAAAAAAAGGAGACTATATATAGTTTATGTAAACGGTTTGGTATCTCTAAATCATCGTTATACTATATGAATCCCTACTTAAAGGATAAAGGACTTAAAACCAATTCTAAAATTCGTATTCCTCACAAGAATGTTGACATATCTGAAAAGGAAAAAAAATATAACCTTAGAGCAAATACCTCTGCAAGTGACGTATCTACTGTACGACATTACAAAGTAAAGTTTTTTGAAACAATACAAGGTGTTTCGCGTCGCGAACGTGTTGATTTAGAAACTATTTTTGAAATGAATCCGGGGGTAAGAACTCAGGGGGTTAGTTGGGGCGATGTTATTACGCTTCCGCGTGATGCGAAAATAATTAAGGAGATTTTTGCTTTTGAAGATAAAAAAAGTGGCGCAGTAAAAGATAGTGCTGTAATGTTTATTACCCACGTGGTTAATAAAAAAGAGACTCTATACGGTATTTCGAAATTATATGATGTTGAGCTGGAACAAATTTTTACAATTAATGAAGGGTTAACACAAAATATTAGCAGAAACCAGAAAATTCGCATCCCTGTAAAGAAAAAAATAAAATCTGAGTTTGATACAGACTCTGAGGTTAGTGCTGTTGAGAAAAAGGAGGCCGAGAGTATTGGCGATGTAGAGGAGATGGAGTTGTGCTACAAAAAGTGCTTTAATGATAATACTATTAAAGTGGCACTGATGATTCCGCTGTTTCTTCAGGATTCGATACTGTATGATGTAAATGAAAAGACACCAAAAGTTAGCGATTACCGTTCGTTTAATTTTATTCAGTTTTACGAAGGTGCTATGTTGGCAATTGATACGCTTCAAAAGCAAGGAATGAATGCTGAAATTACTGTTTTTGACTTGGGAAATAAGGTGGAAGATGCATACGGTATAATAGATACTATTGGTGATGTGGATATTATTATTGGACCGATATATGGAGAGCCTTTTAAGGTTGTTGCTAAATATGCTTCTGATAATGGAATTCCTATTGTAAATCCATTATCGAAACGTAAAGAAATTGTAGAGGAAAATAGTAATGTTTATAAGGTCTCGTCATCTATTAAGCCTGAGCTGAAGGCTATTGCTAAATATGTAAATAATAATTATCCCGATAGTACAAATATTTTTATTATTAGAAATAACTGGTATTGGCACGAAGATGAATTTGCATATCTTAAGCAAGAGCTTAATGATGTAAATAATGGCGCTAATATTAATTTTAAGAATATTATTGATATTGAATATCAAAAGGACAGTCTGAATCCTATGACTGCCGATACTATGTTTTTTGAAAAACAGAATGTTGTAATTGGCTTAACAGATAATAAAGTCTTTTCGCTGGAATTGATGCGACATCTTAATGAGCTAAAGGATAGTGTGAATATTGTATCTGTTTTTGGATTGTCAT
>JAYEOD010000378.1:0-2130 GCA_034722575.1 Bacteroidota bacterium
CACTTTGGAATTGAAACAAGCACAGAGAAAGGAGCAAAAAAACATAAGGAATTCTTTTAATCGAACCACTTTGGAATTGAAACTTACAGGACAACACGCGGATTTGATATTAAGAGACGCTTTTAATCGAACCACTTTGGAATTGAAACCATTAACGTTTGATCCTACTAATTTAACAAATTGGACTTTTAATCGAACCACTTTGGAATTGAAACTCTGTATTAGACGGAACAGACGGGCAAGTAGTAATACTTTTAATCGAACCACTTTGGAATTGAAACACACAAGAACAGGAAAACTCGCTAAACGGCGAGTTCTTTTAATCGTAAGCATTCGGTAAAGTACACCCCATATTTAATCATAACAGAAATAGTAAGGATGACGATTTTATGGGGGAATATTATTCTAACAAATTCCAATTTTTTTAGAATTTGTTGGAATTCGTTAGATTTTATTGGATTTCTCTAGTTCTTTTTAGCCCAGATTGCAGGGAGAAGATCTTCAAGTTTGTTTTTATCACGCAGAAAGTATGGCATTTTTGTAATGACATCTTTCAACCACTCTCTAGGATTAACTCCAGCTTCTTTACAGCAACCCATCAGGGTAAAGATTACTGAGGCATTTTCAGCTGCTTGATGATTACCACAAAAAAGGAAGTTTTTTCTCGATACAACTACTGGACGAATTACATTTTCCGCTCCATTATTGTCTATAAGAAGAGTACCATCTGTTATATATTGCTTAAGTTGGAATACCTACTAATTATGTGACTATTTTTCCTAAGCCGCTTTATTAATAATTTTTCTTAATTTCATTTCCATTTCTAAAGGCGAAATGTACCCTAAACTTGAATGTAATCTTTTAGTATTATACCAAATCATATATTCCTCTATCGATTCATGTAATTGATTAAAAGATTTAAATTTAAACCTGTGTAACCACTCATGCTTAATAGTTTTAAAGAAACTTTCAGCTACTGCATTATCCCAACAGTTTCCTTTCCTGCTCATGCTTTGTGTTATTTTTTTATTGAAAGAGAATAGCTTTGTCATTTGATTTGAGGCATATTGGACTCCTCTATCCGAATGAAAAACAAATCCATAATTAAACTTTCTGTTTTTACAAGCAGATAGCCAAGCTTTCATAACTGTATTTTCTGTTGTCATATCTTCACTTAAAGCCCATCCTACAATCTTTCTGTCAGCAAGATCCATAACTGTTGTTAAATAGTTCCAGTTATCATTAACACGGATGTAGGTAATGTCAGAAACCCACTTCTCCCCTAATTTCAGAGCGTTAAAGTTTCTATTCAATTCATTCTTTGCGATTGGAAACGAATGTTTAGAATCTGTTGTTATCACATATTTCTTTTTTAATACACTTCTTAAACTCATTTCTCTCATCAACAAACCTACATACGAACGTGAATATATTAAATTCTCTCTTTCAAGCATCTTCTGAACTCTGTAGCTTCCATATATTTTTTTACTTTGATAAAATATGGTTCTAATTCTTTTTTTAAGGTGTATTTTAGATTTCTTTACAGACACTAAATCTTTATTTTTAATCCAATAGTAATAAGAGTTCTTACTGACTTTCATGCATTTACACATCTGCTCAACCGTATATCTATCTTCATTTTTAAGAATGAATTGATATTTTAATGGTCGCTCTTGGAGAAGATGCTTACTGCCTTTTTTAATATATCTCGCTCCATCTTTACATCCTTTAATTCTTTCCTTAAATTTTTAAGTTCTTGTTCCTCTACTGAGATTTCCCTTTTCTTAGAAAAGTCTCCGGATTTAACTTTATACTCTCTGCGCCAACGTCTAACCATACCATCGCTGAGCTCGTATTCTTCGCTGAGCTCTTTTATCGTTCTACCTGATTCTAATAGTTCTACTATCATAACCTTAAACTCATTTTCATAATGTCTTGCCATAATTCAAAAATATAAAATTTATGGACTCTATAAAATAGTCACAACAAAGGTAGACACTTCATTTACCGGGAGTGCCATCAGCAGAACAGGTAAAAGAAAACGGGATTGATGTTGGTGAAATGAACGCAATACTGTTGCAAAAAATTGAAGAATTGACTTTGCATTTGATTGAACAACAGAAGCAAATT
>JAYEOD010000379.1:0-10846 GCA_034722575.1 Bacteroidota bacterium
GATTGATATTGATTCATACGATATGAACGATCATTCTATTAACTATTACGATGAACAGGGTAATGTTCATACAGCTACTTTAGCTAACGCTCTTGATATTGATATGTTTAGTGCTGATGAATTATTGAATTCAGGTGGATTTAATGCATATTATTTCGGATATGACTATTTAGGGGAGAAAAATTCTAATAAGCCGGGTTTAGACGATTTCTTTAACGAAAAAAATGAACAAAATAATTTCGCTAGAAATATTGGCGCTTTTGAACCAATATATATGGCCGGTTATATTCAAGATAAATTTGCTTTTAAAGATCTGATCTTTAATATAGGTCTTCGTGTTGACCGTTTTGATGCAAACCAGATGGTATTGAAAGATCCATTCCTTTTATATAACGCACGTACTGTAGGCGAAGTAAAAGGAAATAATATTGGTGATGTAGATTTAGGTGATTTTGATGTTCCTGAAAATATGGGCGACGATTATGTTGTTTATGTTGATAATAGAACTAACCCTACCGCTATTACAGGATATAGAAGCGACGATGTTTGGTATAACTCAGCTGGTCTTGAAGTAAGTAACCCCGAAGATCATCTTGATGCCGGTAATGGTGTAACTCCTTTATTGGTAAATAAAGATAATCCTTCTGTTTCTACTGAAGCATTTAAAGATTATGATCCGCAATGGAGCTTTATGCCACGTATTGCATTTTCATTCCCTATTTCTGACGAAGCACTGTTTTTTGCTCACTATGATGTGTTAACACAAAGACCAAAAAATAATCTAAGGATGAATCCATTGGATTATTATTTTATGCCTGTTAAAGTAATGGGAACTAACTCAATAAATAATCCTGATTTAAGACCTGAGAAAACAATTGATTATGAATTAGGGTTTCAACAAAAAATCTCTAATACCTCTTCTATTGTAGTTTCTGCTTTTTACCGAGAAATTCGTGATCAGATTCAGAGTTATCGTTACACAGCAGCATATCCTAAAACATATTACTCTTACAGAAACTTAGACTTTGGTACTGTTAAAGGTCTTACTCTTACTTACGATTTACGTCGTACTAAAAATGTCAGACTGAAAACAAGTTATACTTTACAGTTTGCTAATGGTACTGGATCCGACACGCAAACAGCTAAGTCGTTAATCCAATCAGGACAACCTAACTTAAGAACATTATTGCCATTAGATATCGACCGTCGTCACGCTGTTAATGTAATGATCGATTATCGTTTTGGTGGTGGAAATAATTATAATGGCCCTGTCTCTTCACGTAAAGTAAAAGGAACTGATAAAACTAAAACTATTAAGTGGTTAGAAAATACCGGTGCAAATATTACTCTGTCCGGTGGTTCTGGTACTCCTTATACAAAATCTAGTAGAATTTACTCTATGATTACAGGTGGTAGAATTATTGAAGGTTCTATTAATGGTGCTAGAAAATCATCTAGTTTCCGTGTTGATGCTCGTATAGATAGAGATATTGTGTTTACTTTAGGTAAAGGAGAGAAAAAACGCGACGCTTATCTGAATGTTTATGTTCAGGTGCTGAATGTATTTAATTCAATGAATATACTTAATGTATATGCTGCTACCGGTAATGCTGATGATGATGGTTACTTGTCTGCTGCTGAGTGGCAAACTACTATCAACTCGATGCTCGATAGTGATGCGTTCCGTACAATGTATTCAATGAAATTGAATTCTCCTTATAACTATAGCTCTCCAAGACAAATTAGAGTTGGTGTAGCATTTAATTTCTAGATAATATGAAATTATTGTGAGAGGATAATAATTTGTCCTTTTTCAATTTAAATTTTAATACATGAAAATAAAACAAAATAATAATATGAAAAATATTTTCCGATTATCGCTGGCAACGATATTCTCTTTAATATTTGTTTTCTCTGTAAATGATTCTTTTGCAGAAAAGTATCATGGAGGGAAATCAAAAAAAGGCAATAAGAGCATTAAAGCTAATGCTGCTGGTTGTTTGCCCGGAGCAGGCTATAAATATCTTGATATAAATAATGTTCGTGCCCGAATTAACACCGGTGGTGATATGTGGTGGGACATGGAAAAAGGTGCCTATGAGATTCCTCAAGGTTCAGGTAAAACATCCATGTTCTCTGCCTCTTTATGGATTGGTGGTATGGACGTTAACGATCAGTTAAAACTTGCTGCAATTCGTTATCGTTCCGGCCCTGATTTTGATGGTGGTACTGACTATTGGACAGGCCCGCTTACTACTGACGGATCTGCTTCTATTGATGCAGCAACATGTGCTCAGTATGATAAGCATTTTGAAATGACTAGAAAATTGGTTGACGAATATCTTGCATGGTGGAATGATAAAGCATCTTACCCCGATTATAAAATTCCGCAAGCTATTATGAATTGGCCTGCTCACGGTGATATTACTAAAGGACAGAGTTATTATTTAGCTCCTTTCTTTGATAATGATGGTGATGGTAGTTATGACCCTACTCAAGGTGATTATCCTTATTACGATACTGATGGTTCCCTTTGTAAATCAAAAATTCCTACTCCAGAAGGTAATGGTATACTCTCTGACCAAGTAATTAAAGGTGACCAAACTTTGTGGTGGGTATTTAACGACAAAGGTAATGCGCATACCGAGACTTTTGGTGATGCTATTGGTATGGAAATTCGCGGTCAAGCGTTCTCTTTCTCTACTAATGATGTTGTTAATAATATGACTTTTTACTCTTATGAGATTATTAACCGTTCAACTTTTACTTTAAAAGATACATACTTTAGTCAGTGGGTTGATACTGATTTGGGTTATGCTAACGATGATTATGTTGGTTGTGACGTATTAAGAGGTTTAGGTTACTGTTATAATGGTAGAGAAGTTGATGGTAATGGTCAGGCTTGGGCTTATGGTGAACAACCTCCTGCAATTGGTGTTGACTTTTTCCAAGGACCTTATATCGATAATGATGGTATAGATAATGCGGCTTTTACAGGCGATTGTTCTATTTTTGATTTTAATTTGCCTGAAGGTAATCCTGATGATGGTAGTGCTATTAATGGTGTTAACTTTGGTGATGGTATTGTAGATAATGAGAGATATGGTATGCGTCGTTTTGTTTACCATAATAATCAGGGTAGCTCATATATGACTGACCCTAAATATGCTATCGAATATTATAATTACTTAAGAGGTATCTGGAAAGATAATTCAAAGATGCTATATGGTGGTAACGCTCATACTAGTGCCGGTGGTTATGGTCCTGATTGTTTCTTTATGTTTCCGGGCGATTCTGACCCATGTAACTGGGGTACTAAAGGTTTAGAGCCTAATGGAGCTAAATATTGGACAGAACAAACTGCAGGAAATGCTGCAGCTGACCGTCGTTTTATGCAGTCTGCCGGACCTTTTACGTTGAAAGCCGGTGCTGTTAACTATATTACTGTTGGTATTCCTTGGGCTAGAGCTGCATCAGGTGGCGCATTTGCCTCTGTAGAGTTACTTCGTACTGTGGACGATAAGTGTCAGGCTCTGTTTGATAACTGTTTCCAGGTTGTTAATGGACCAAACGCTCCTGATGTTACTATTCAGGAATTAGAAAATAAGCTTGTTCTTTATCTTACAAATCGTAAGACTAATGATGCAGGAAATAACTTCCGCGAGTTGTATGAAGAGGTTGATCCTTCTATACAGTCTCCTGATGATGTTGTTTTCGACACAACATATGTTTTTGAAGGATATCAAGTTTTTCAATTGGCTAGTGCTGATGTTTCTGTTGCCGATCTTGACAATCCAACTTTGGCTCGTGAAGTATTCCAGTGCGATATTAAAAATAAGGTCTCTAAGCTTGTAAATAGTACTTACGACCAAAATTTGGGTGCTAGTGTACCTAAACTTATGGTTGATGGCTCAAACCTTGGTATAAAGCACTCTTTTGTTATTGAAAACGATGCTTTTAGTGGTGAAGCTCTTGTTAATCATAAACAGTATTATTTCCTTGCTTTATCTTACGGATTTAATGAGTATATGAAGTATAGTGCTGATCCTGGTGCACAGTCATTTCCTGTTATTGGTCTCGAAGGTCAAACTACTCCATACTTAGCAGGTCGTAAAAATATCAAGTTATATACCGGTATTCCTCATGCAAACGTTAGCTCTGATAAAATTAATTCAGATTATGGCGACGGTTTAATTATTACTCGTCTTCAAGGACAAGGTAATGGTGGAAACGAACTTGTTATGAGCGACGAGAGTATTGATGCTTTAATGCAAAAGCCGGCTTATGATACTTCTATGAGAATTGGTGATGAAGATTATCCTATTATATACGAACCTACTTATAAAGCTAATTTTGGTCCTTTAAAAATTAAGGTTATCGATCCTTTAAAGGTTAAGTCGGGTTCGTTTAAACTGGAATTTGACACTTTAGTGAATTATTTGGTTCATAATATTACGGATAATCCGGCTCTTGAGGTTGGTGGTGATACAGCAACTATTAAAGTTACAAATTGGAAATTAACTAATGAAGAGAGTGGTGAGGTTTATCACTCTGATACTACTATACTAAAAGATAACGAACAGTTATTCTTAGATCTTGGTTTATCTATTATCTTGCGTCAAAGTTTTGAACCTGGAATTAAGGAAATTGGTGTGATTCCTGATAATGATCCTAGCGCTGCTCCAACTCATGTTTTTGAAGTGATGGAGGAGAGTTCTGGTATGATTAATGCTACAATGACTTTTGCCGACTCTTCTAATATCTGGTTATTTGGTATGCCTGATACTGATAATCCCGGTTCTTCTAACTGGATTCGTTCAGGTAGTATGGTTGACAGACAGGATGCTAATAATAATGACTGGAATGTATGGTATCAAGGCTCAGGACAACATGGTAATGCCGAAGATCCCGGTCAGGATTTCGAATCTATTTTAGGTGGTACTTGGGCTCCTTATAATTTGACAGCCGCTTCTGATCAAGATCCTTGTGGTCCTGCATACAAAATTGCAAGTACATACTGTTCTAAAAAAATTAGTAAATGGTCTAACTTAAGTAGTGTTCAAGTTGTAATTACTGCTAATAAAGATAAGTGGACAAGATGTCCGGTTATTGAAATGGCTGCTGATGAAGAACTGGCAGAGGGTGGTGCTAAACGTTTTGAAGCTCGTAAGGCTGCTTCTGTTAATATTAATGGTGAAGCCGGTATTGAGAGTACTGATCCAACATTAAATTCAAACTATATTGATGGCGAAGGAATGGGATGGTTCCCGGGATATGCTGTTAATCTTGAAACCGGTGAAAGACTTAATATGGCTTTTGGTGAAGACTCTTGGTTAGTTGACGATAATGGTCGCGATATGCTTTGGAATCCTTCTTCTAGAGTGTTTAATAATGGTGGTTATGTTATGGGTGGAAAACATTATATCTATGTTTTCTCTAGCGATAGTGTTATTTCCTCTTTCGGAGGAGGTGCTATTGTTAATAAGTTTTATAATCCTCCATATGATGCAGGTAGTGCTTTAAAAACTTTTATTGATAGTACAGCATTTTCTATGCCTCCGCCATCTATTATTTCTCCAAAAGATATGGCTTATTCTACTGCTATGTGGGTGAATATCCCTTTAGCAAACGATAAAGCTAACTGGATGGAGGGCGATGTTATTATTCGACTTAATGTAGTAAAACCTTATAAACGTTGGTATTCAAAAGCTATTACCGACGAAAATGTTTATGCTAATACTAATTTGAATGAGCATTATCCTGCTTATCGATTCACTACAGAATCTGTTGCTACTACTCAAAAAGAGAGCACTGATTATGATAATGATTTAGATATTGTTAATGTTGTTCCTAACCCTTATTATGGGTATGCTTCTTATGAGACTAACCAGCTTGATAATAGAATCAAGATTGTTAATTTACCTAAAACTTGTACAGTTACTATTTACAATGTTAAAGGTACTTTAATCAGACAGTTTTCTAAAGATGAAGATGGAACTCAAATTAATTGGGATCTTAAGAACTTTGCCGGTATTCCAATTTCAGGTGGTATGTATTATATGCACGTGAAATCTGATAAAGGTGAAAGAGTTATTAAGTGGTTTGGTATGATGCGTCCAATTGACCTTAACGCATTTTAAGCATTAGTTAATAAAAGTTGAATGATAAAAAGAAATAAAATGAAAGCAATATATAAATATTTCATTGCAGCATTATTAACAGGTCTATTTATTTTCCCGGCTAATCAAGCATTAGCCGGAAATAAAGACCGTTCCGGTGAAGCTGGTGCAGGTGAATTACTAATAAATCCTTGGGCTAGAAGTTCTGGCTGGGGTAGCGTTAGTACAGCTAATGTACGTGGTCTTGAAGGGATGTTTGTTAATGTTGCAGGTTTAGCGTTTACCCAAGGTACTGAAGTGGTTTTTTCTTCTACGCAGTGGCTAAAGGGTACTGACACAGATATTATGTCATTTGGTTTAGCTCAAAAAGTGGGTGAGTCAGGTGTTTTAGGATTATACATGTCGAATATGAGTTTTGGCGATATTGATATTACTACAGAAGATATCCCTGAAGGAAATATTGGTACTTTTTCTCCAAATCTTATGACTATAGGCGTATCTTACTCTAAGATATTCTCTAATAGTATCTACGGTGGTATTATTTTTAAGCTTATCTCTGAGAGTATGTCTGATGTTACTGCCAATGGTGTTGCTATTGATGCCGGTATTCAGTATGTTGCCGGTGAAGAAGAGAATATTACTTTTGGTATTACTCTTAAAAACTGGGGCCCAACAATGAGCTTCTCTGGTGACGGCCTCTCTATTAGAGCCTTTTTGCCGGGTGAAGAGAGTATGTTTACTTTAGGACAGAGAAATCAAGAATTTGAATTACCTTCGCAGTTGAATATTGGTGCTGCATACGATTTTTTGTTTGATAAGCATACTGTAACATTAGCAGGTAATTTCAGATCGAATTCGTTTACTAATGACCAAATTACTGCAGGTATTCAGTATAAACTGATGAACTACCTTATGTTAAGAGGTGCATATACCTACGAAGAAGGTTTGGACGAAGAGATTACTAGCGGTAATAGGTATAATGTTGATAACGGTCTTTCTGCCGGTTTAAGCATACAAGTTCCTTTAAGTAAAGAAGAAGGTTCTGTTTTGTCTATTGATTATGCTTTCCGTTCTACAGTACATTTTGATAATACACATAGTATTGGTGCAAGCATAAAATTTTAATTTAAAATTAATTTCTGATAATATTATATAACAAGAAGACCCAATGGGTCTTCTTGTTATATTTATTTATTGGTAATAAACTATTTTATTATGGGTGATATTAGTTATTTTTCGCAAGAGGGGTTAGATCAGCTTAAAAAGGAGCTAGATTTTCTTATGAATGTTGAGAGGCCAAAAATTTCTAGACAGATTGGTGAAGCTCGTGATAAGGGTGACTTATCTGAAAATGCCGAGTATGACGCTGCAAAAGAGGCTCAAGGTCTTTTGGAACTGAAAATTTCACGATTGCGTACGCAATTTAGTAATGCCCGATTGATCGATGAGTCAAAAATTGATAGCTCAAAGGCATATATTTATGCTACTGTAACTATCAAAAATTTAAAGACCGGAGCAGTAATGGAATATACTCTGGTAAATCAAAACGAATCGGATTTGAGAGCTAAGAAAATTTCTGTTGAATCTCCTATAGCCAAAGGCTTGTTAGGGAAGAAGGTTGGTGATGAAATTGAAATAGAGGTGCCTGTTGGTAAGTTGCCTTTCGAAATTATTGATATTCAATACAAATAATATTGTTATGAGTACTATATTCACAAAAATTGTAAATGGAGAGATTCCTGCATATAAAGTAGCTGAAAATGATGATTTTTTGGCTTTTTTAGATATTAATCCTTTGGCAAAAGGACATACTCTTGTAATTCCTAAAAAAGAGATCGACTATATTTTTGATGTTGAGGAGGAGATGTATAAAGAGATGTTTGCTTTTGCAAAATATGTTGGTAAAGCTATCGATAAAACTATTCCCTGTAAAAGAGTTGGTATTACCGTGGTAGGTCTTGAAGTGCCACACGCTCACATTCATCTTATCCCAATAAATTCTATATATGATATGGATTTTAAGAGGGAAAAATTGAAATTCTCTGATGAAGAGTTTCAGCAGATTATAAAAGATATTAAAAGAAATTTGTAATTGTTTATTTGTGTAGTTGTTTAAACAATTATGGATTAAACAGCTACACAAATAAATAATTTATAATTCACAATTATTAGTAAGCCCTCTCGTTTTTGCCCTCTATATAATTAATAAACGCTTTGTTAACTACCTTGTTACCTCCCGGTGTTGGATAGTTTCCTGTAAAATACCAATCACCATTATGTTTAGGTATCGATTTGTGTAAGTCTTCTATAGATTGAAATATTACTTTAACCTCTGCATTAATGCTTTTTGACGTGACTAATTCCGATATTTTATCTGAAATTTCCTCAGCAGTAAATGGTTTGTAAATATCTTTTATGTAATTAACAATCTCCTCTTTATCAAGGTTCTCTTGCGCTTTACATTTTTTATATACCTCATTTATGATATGCTCCTGATTAGTATCTTTTAATAGAGCTATAGCTGCATTAAAGGCAATAAAATCGTTTAGTTTAGCCATGTCGATACCATAACAGTCGGGATATCGAATTTGTGGTGCCGACGAGCCTATAATAATTTTTTTAGGCTTTAATCTATCCAAAATCTTAATGATACTCTGCTTTAGCGTTGTTCCTCTTACAATCGAGTCGTCAAGTATAATTAAGTTATCCTCATTATCGTTAATAGTACCGTAAGTAATGTCATATACGTGAGCAACAAGATCATCACGCTTTTGATCTTGCGTGATAAATGTTCGCATCTTAACATCTTTTATGGCAACATTTTCTACTCTTGCTTGTAATGATAGAATTTCTTCTATTTTTTCTTTGTCAGATAAATCTCCTAAAGCTAGTATTTTATCTTTTTTAATAGTGTTTGTGAATTTGTGTAGCTCCTCTACTAATCCGTAAAAAGAGACTATAGCAGTATTTGGTATAAAACTAAATACCGAGTTTTTTATATCGTAATTTATCTCTTTAAGTATTTTAGGTAAAAGATGTTTACCTAAATTTTTACGCTCTTTGTAGATGTCGGCATCACTACCTCGCGAAAAATAGATCCTTTCAAAAGAGCATGGTCTTTTTTCTGTCGGCTCTGTATATTGCTCTTCGGTATGTGAACCATCTTTTTTGATGATTAATGCATGTCCCGGTTTAATCTCTTTTATTGTGTTGAAGTTTACGTTTAACGCTGTTTGAATAACAGGACGCTCAGAAGCAACAACAATAATCTCGTCATCAGAATAGTAAAAAGCAGGTCTTATTCCTGCTGCATCGCGCATTACAAAGGCGTCACCATGCCCTACCATGCCGGCAATAGCATATCCGCCGTCCCAGTATTGTGCCGATTCTTCCAGTATTTTTCTGATGTCGATATTTTCTATAATCTTATCTGTAATCTCTCTCTTTTTAAAACCCTCATTACGAAATTCACGATATAAATTTTCGTTCTCTTCATCTAAAAAGTGACCTATTTTTTCAAGAATTGTTATTGTATCTGATGTCTCGGAAGGATACTGTCCCAGCTCTACGAGTTTTTCAAAAAGTTCATCAACATTTGTAAGATTAAAATTACCGGCTAAAGCTAAATTTTTTGTTTTCCAGTTGTTCTCTCGCAATACAGGATGAAAAAATTCTATGTTCTGCCCCCCAAACGTACCATAACGTAAGTGTCCCAAAAATAGCTCTCCGGTATATCCTAAGTTATCTTTTAACCATGCAACATCTTTCATTTTACTAGGATGTCTCTTTTGCGCATCAGCAATCTCCTTGTAAACACTGTCAAAAACATCTTTTATTGGCGAAGCATGGTTGGATCTGATTCTATTGATATAACGTTTTCCCGGACTTATATCGAGTTTTAGACTAGCTATTCCGGCTCCATCTTGTCCACGATTATGTTGTTTTTCCATCAATAGATGTAACTTGTTTAATCCGTAAAAAGCAGTTCCATATTTCGATACGTAGTATTCTAATGGCTTTTTAAGTCTTATTAATGCTATACCGCATTCGTGTTTTATCTGGTCACTCATTTTTATAGTTTTAGCTTAAACGCAAAAATACAATTTTACTAATGAGATATCACAATTTTGACAGAAAAGAACATTTTAATTAATAATCCGAATAAAGGATTAAGACTGAGGTTTGCTCCTTCGCTTTCGTTTCGGAGGACAAGGAGGTTGAGGTTGATTGACTGTCTGTGGCATACTCGGTTCTGTAAGGACAAAACTTTTGTGGTCAAAAAGAACCATTATTAACTCTGTATTAATATGGTGATGTGATGATTTACGGTATAATACAATTAAAATTCTTGTTAAATTTTAATTGTATCGAACCTTTGACCTATTATTTTTGTCTATATATATATAATTAATGATTATATTGTGCGAACTGCATCTGACAAATAAAAACCAAAAAATAGACATATGAACAAATTATTACCAATACTATTAAGCTTTTTTGCGATAACCTCTTTTGCGCAAAAAAACGATCTTCCTGAGACTTTTGATCTTAGAGACTACGAAGGTGAAAATTATGTTACTAGTGTGAAAAATCAAAGCGGTGGTACTTGTTGGACTCATGGTGCAATGGCTGCTATTGAAGGAAATTTGTATATGACCGGGGTTTGGGCTGATGCCGGAGAGAGTGGCGAACCGGCTCTTGCTGAATATCATCTCGACTGGTGGAAT
>JAYEOD010000380.1:0-10831 GCA_034722575.1 Bacteroidota bacterium
CATTCAGAAAAATGTTATTCAGCTCGCAGCGAAGCATTAGAGAGACCGGGAAGCTGAGAACTTGTTCGAAGATCACCCGGACGAACCTATACCAAAAACATATTAAAATGAGCGATAAAAATTGTTTTACACGTATTTGGTATTATATGTCGATTATTATTTTAAATCAAAACAATAAACTTAAGAGAATAACTCTTTTTAATACTCTCTACTTTCACAAAATAAATTCCGGCAGCGTAGTTGTTTATGTTTATGTGTAATGGATTGTTTTTTGTGATGGTTTTGTTTTTAAGCGATTCAATTGTCTCTCCTTTGTTAGATTGTATTTCGATATCTGCGTTGTAAATAGCGCTGTTGCTATAAATATTTATATATTTTTTAGCAGGATTTGGTGAGATTTTTATCTCAGCAGAAGTATTGCTATCATCAAAAATATCTGTGCATACTGTAAAGTAAACATTAATAGAATCGGAATTTGTACATCCATAAATATCTGTAAAAAGAATTTTACGAAATACTTTGCCACTGTTATTTCCTGTGGAATCGACCGAGATTATTGCTGTTTCTTCGTTATTTGGAAACCACAGATATGACGATGCCAGTTGTGTAGTGGCGTCGAGAGTTATTGTTTGATTATTGCAGACTATTGTATCGGGTGATGCAAATATGTTAACTGCCGGTGTTTCGTGAATTACGCCGTATAGATAGTCTGAATAGTACGAATCGCCACAGTTGTTAGTGGCTTTAACCCTGATATGATATGTTCCTGTGCTGCTATTAAACCAATTTACTGTGGTGGTTGGTTCTGTAGTTGTTTCAATAATATTTCCTAAATCGTTTGGTGTTAATTGCCATTGATATGATGTAGCTCCCAAAATATTTTCTGTTGTAAACATAGATGAAACAGTTTCCTGACATAATATAGTATCTCCTTGTGGAGTGTTTGGTATTGCGGGTGATGAACCAAAAGTAATGGTTATATTATCGGATACAGAATCGTTGCACGAGCTTTGGGCATATGCTGTAAGAGTTAATTCTACCTCTCCGTTTTGAATATCTTGTGAACCCGGAAAATAAATTGTTTCAATATTATGCAGGTACAAAAAGTCGCCATCGCCTGCTGTAGTCCAAAGCAGAGAGCCAAAGTTTTCGCCGGTTCCGGAAACGACAATAGAGTTTGTTTCGCATGTCTCAATATCCTGTCCTGCATTTATTGTTGGCATTGGTATTATTTCAATATTTTGATGCGATGTATCAGAATAGCTTTCGCATTGATTATTACCAAAAGCTATTATCGAGAGAGTGAAATCACCAATGGTAATATCTGTAATCCCCGGTGTGTATAAGGTTGTTAATTCTGATAAGGAGGAGAAACTTCCATCGCCATCAGTAATCCATGTAATATAGGAATAATCGGCGGCAGAGGCTGAAATAGTGACAGGGTTTCCGTTGCAAGAGTTTTCTGTTTCTGTAATTTCTACCTCTGCATTTTCTGCAAAATTAATAAGTTTATCGTCGGAATGTGATGATGAACAGAGTCCGTTGCTCGATGCTGTAAGTGTTAAAGTGACATTTCCATTTTGGCAATCTTGATTTGAAGGATGATATACTGTTTGCAATAAATCAGTATTTGTAAAACTTCCTGTTCCTGATGTTTCCCATAGTGTTGAGTTAGCATTTTCGACAGAAGCGTCGTTAATTTCGATATTTTCATCTAAAGCACAAGCCGTAATATCTTCTCCGGCATTGGCAAAAGGCGATGGATTTATTGATAATGTTAGGTCGTCAGCAACTTGCCCCTCGCATCCCGCCAAGGAAACCGCCGTTAGAGTTAATGTTACACTACCTTGCAGAATATCTGCTTGTCCGGATGTGTAGGTGGCATTGGCAATTGTTGTGTCATCGAAATTCCCGTCGCCATTTGTTGACCATAATAGTTGCGAATAGTAATTTATTTGTGGCGAAAGAGTAAAAGGTTCGCTTCCGCAGATGGTTTGATTAGGGTTGCCTGCATAAACAGTTGGCGTGTGATTTATTGTAATTATTAGTTCGTCGTAAACCAAATTGGGATTGCTTTGCGATGCTAAAGTTATGGTTACATTTTCGTTGACATAATCCTCATCACCAAAATAATAATTTGTATTCAGACTGTTTTGGTTATTAAAAGTTCCGTTTCCGGATGTGCTCCAAACAGTGTTGTTTTGCGATTCGTATGTTCCTGATAACTCTACTGAGGTCTCATTTTCGCATGATAAAATATCGCTACCGGCATAAATTTCGGGAAGTGGTTCGATAATTAAAATAACATTATCGACATGAATATTTGAGCAGCTGTTTTGCGGATGAGCAATTACTGTTAAAGTAACCATTCCGCTGTATTTATCCTGAGCGCTTGGCGTGTATTGCGTGTTGATAGAGTTGTTCGGTGTAAAATATCCTGTTCCGGAAGTGAGCCATTGTATCGACGAATAGTAGGCTCCTGTGGTTTGAGGAGAATATGTATCGCCGGCCATGATAGTTACAGTATCGGTATTGATATTAATTTGCGGCGCAGGATTAAAATGAAAATCGACAAAATCGATAGCCATTTCAGAGCAAGGAGAGATAGGTTGTGCTGTTAGTTTTAGCCTTACATCACCGCTAAGGATATCATTTTCGCCGGGAGTATATATTGATGATGCAGTATTAGTAGAGTTAAATGTGCCATCGCCTAAAGTGCTCCAAACAAAAGAGTTTTCGTTAGTAATTTCTCCGTTAAGATAGATATTTTCATCATTGCAAATAGTATCGTTATTGCCTGCAAATACGTATGGTGCTGATGTAATAGAAAGCGTCAGCTCGTCGTGAAGTGTGGCATCGCAGCCAATATTCGACTCCACATGCATTGTTAATACTACTGTTCTGTTTTGAATATCTTGCGTTGCCGGATAGTATTTTGGATTGATGATATTTGCGTTTGAAAAAGAGCCGTCGCCGCTGGTAGTCCATTGTATTGAGGAGTAATTGTCAGCATCTCCGTAAAGGAAGATGAAATTATCGTATTCGCACATTATTTGATCGTTGCCGGCATTAATTACTGCCGGTGCATCGAAATATACCATTAGCGAATCAAAGGTTTCGCCTTCGCAGCCAGTATGAGTAACAGCTCGTAAAAATAATTTTACTTGCGCATTATTTTCGTCTTGAGTGCCGGGATAGTATGTTGTTATTGATGTTTGGGTATTTGAGAATATCCCATCGCCTGTAGTTGTCCAAAACAGCGAATCGTAATTAGCGGCATAAGCATTAAGTTCTAGATTATTTCCAAAGCAAATTACAGTATCGTTTTCGAGATGTAGTGTTGGGTTTTCGAAAATATTTATTTTCAGATAGTCGGTTATAAAATTGTAGCAAGGTGCATTAGATGCGACTTTCAATCCTGTAAAAGCAGCGCCGTTAGCAATTTCATTCTCTCCGGGATAATATACCGGATTTATAATTGTTGTATCGTTAAAAAAGCCATCGCCTTGAGTGACCCAATAATAGTTATCGCTATTAGCAATTGTAGCTTGAAGTTGTACGCTGTCGTTTGTTGTACACATATCAATATCATTGCCGGCATAAAAATTGGGCTGTTCCGGAAATGTAAGGGTTATAACGTCTGAGCTTTCGTCTGCGCACTGTTCGGAAGCAATAGCGTGAAGAGTAAGATTTACTGATAGTGTTGTTTTGTCGTTTTCGCCGGGCAGATATCTTGCATTTAAAGAATTTGCGTTATAGAAACTGCCATCGCCGGAAGTTGACCAGTAAACAGAGTTGTAGTTGTTGGCACTACCCGAAAGTTGTATCTCTGTTTCGCCGCATACCAAAGAGTCGTTGCCGGCAAAAGCAAATGGAGCCGGTAAAATTTCTACTGATAAAGTATCTGAAACGGCAATTGTACAAGGAGTATCGGCTTGGGCAGTGATAAATAATTTCACCTCTTCGTTTTGTTTATCTTGCTCCGAAATATTGTATGTGGCAGTTAATCCATTATTGATAAACGATCCTGTTCCTGTGGTGTTCCATAGCGCAGAGGAGCTGTTTGATGTTTGTGCGGAGATTGTTATTAAAGAGGTGGAGTAACAAATTATTGTATCGTTACCTGCTGTTACGGTAGGGTTCGGAGATATTATTAAAGAGATCTCTTTTGATACAGAGTAGGAGCAGGGAGCTCCGGAGAGTGCGGTGATTGTTAGTGTGGTCTCTCCTGCTAATATGTCGTTTGCACCGGGAGAGTATGTTGTTTCTGTAATGTTAGGATTAGAGAAATTTCCATCGCCTTGAGTTTGCCATAATAGTGATGAGTAATTTTGTATTGTGATTTCAGGATTATAATTTTGGTCTTGGCAGATGTTATTTGAAAGTGCTGTTTCAATAGTAGGACTTTGTGTAAAAGTAATATTCACAGAGTCGGAAATAGGTTGGCAGCCGTTAGAGAGAGCGTGTACAATAAGCCATACATTGCCATCCTCGATATCGGTATCTCCGGCAGTGTAAGTTGGAGAAGCCAGTGTGTTGTTATTAAAAATTCCATCGCCTCTGGTTTCCCAGATGATTGATGAATAATTGCTTGCCGAGGCAGAGAGCTGGAAAGGTTGGTTAGAGCACGCCTCTTCGGTTGTGCCGGCATTTAACTGTGGCGGTTGAATAACATTTACTGTTATTTCAGCTTCTGCTGTTTGATTGTTTTGGTTGGTTACTACAACACTGTAAGTTGATGTATTGGAAGGAGTATCGGTGATAGAGGGTGTATTTGAGAAAAAGCTTCCGTTTTTTACCCATTCGTATGTGTAGTTATCTATTCCTTCACAATATCCTGTGGGAACCTCTACTCCGGTAGCACACAATCGCGATTTATAGTAGTTTTTCAGATCAGGATTTTCAATTATTTCAATATAATCTATAGCAATTAAAGCGTCGTATTTATTCAGAGACTCTTCTGTTTTAGCGACAGCTTCTTCAGCTAAATCTTCGGAAGTAGTTATTACTCTTTCATCCCAATTAAGATTTATTAAAGTCTTGTTGTTATAATTCAGATTGTGAGTATTGTTAAAGCCATCTGTAATTTGAATATTAGTAATCGATTTATCAGAATCAATTAATAGCGACAGGGCATAAAACCTAAAGTCGGACGGTAGCGATCCTGAAAAAGTAAGTGTTACGGTGTTGCTGTTTATTTGTGTGTTTACGGAGAGGTTGTCTTTTATGTATAGATAGTCTTGTACCTCTTCGCCGGTAGCAAACCATAAGTTGTCGTCGCCGCTACTGCCATATTTTTCTTCTACATTAGTACATTCATTTGCAAAAGTCGCAAAAGATATTGATGTGGATCCCCCAATAGTGTGACCGAATCCGGTTGTCCATTTATGTACTCCATTTATGCTCTCTTCAGCCAGAATATCTACAGTACTTTCTATTCCTACATCGTCGATATTATGTCTTGAGACTTCAATATTATAGTAATCATCTTCATTAATATCTAAATTATGCGATCCGTAAGAGTAATTATTAGATAATATAAGATGGTAATTTTGGTCTAAAGCAAAGTCTCCCAGCTCAACATTTGATGCAGGAATCACAAACGCTTTCATTTGAATTCCACCTAAAATAGTGTTGTGTGAATTTAGGATTGTAAAGGAGTGGTTTCTTGCTACGTCGTACGAGAGACCTCCTTCTGTTCCATTGTCATAAAATCCGTGGTTATATATTCCCCATTTATTCTGATACATTTCAATCATTTGACTCCAGGTTAAAGTGCCTGTATATCCATTGCTTGGATCGTGCATGCTGTTTTGATTATAGCCATTCCACGAAAAGTGAGCTGTTGCCAACTTAAAATTTATTGGATTCCCGCATCCGTCGGTATATGTTAATCCCGGATATGTAGTGCCATCAACTTCTCCGCCTTCGAGTAAAGGGAAAGCTTTGTTGTAGATATCAATTAGTCCATCATCTAATTGGATAGAGTATGCAAAGTCTTTATTATATTTTAAATCCGCTTTCGCGATGGTAAAGTCAGTTTCAGAAACAGGAGACGCAAATGTTATAGTAACTGTTGGGCGTGGGTTTGTGGTGGTTTGTTGAGATATAAATTTATTAGAGTTAATAGGGATTGCTCGTATTTGTGTTTGGTTTTCGCTACAAACTGATTCGGGATTGGCGGATATGTCTAAAGAGAAATTTTGTGCCTTATTGTGGTTTGATATAAAGAAAAGGAATAGAAAAAGTATTATAGAGAAGTATTTGTCCATAATTTTTTTGTTGCGATAACATAAATGTTAAACATTAAGTCTGCAAGATAAAAAAAAGCTGTCAACAAAAATAGTATGACAGCTTTTTTATTTGGTATTATGTTGTACGAAGATTATTTTTTGCTAAAAATATCTACTACATTTTCTTCTACAGGAGAGAGGTACCAATCGGTGTTTTGTGTTCCTTCCGAAGTAGCCCATTCTCTAAATTCGGGATATGCCTTTAACATATCAACCCTCTCTTTAGGACTTTTATAATCTCCTTCTAAAATAATTTCTAAACCCCATGGCAAACCATTTTCGGTTTTGTAGTTTCCTTTATCGTCTATAGTATTAAATAGAGTATTATCCATTGCTTCGGTAGCAGGGAAGTTGCTTCTGTGTATTTCGTATGATCTGTCGAAAGATCGGAAAATATAGAGCTCAGGAATAAACTCCTCGGCATTCGAATTAAAAGTAACAGTAAATTTCAGTGTGTCGGGAGTAGCAGTCGGACCAACTCCGTTGTTTTGATAATATTCTGATATGGCTTCAAATACATCGTTTGTTAAAATAATACCATTCGAATTATCTTCGTCTAAAACAGCGTCACCTGTAATAGTAGCAATAATATTGTCATTAAAGGCGTCACCGTTTTCTTTATATAGCATCATGCCAATTCCATTGTGTATATCGGCACCAATAGCATCTATACTTATTGTAAAATCGGCGCTTAAAAGATTAAAATTATTGTCTTTATTAATTTTTACTTTGTTAGACATTGTAAGGTCGTTAAAATCAAAGTCACCTGTAGATGGCCAAAGGTCTTCGAATGCTACAACTTGTTTTCCCGAAGTGGGAAAATAAGAGACATATGTTACATCAGCATTGCCCGGATCATCGTCTTCATCATCAGGTACACCATCGCCATCAAAATCACATTCTATTTCGAAATTATCGAGGAAATTACCAACACTGGCACTACCTGCTGAAGAGACTGAGCTAAATACGAAGAAAGTTGTTTCTTGATCTTCGGGAACAGTGTAGCTTCCTGAATAATATCCCCACGAATTATTTCCGTCAGTCATAACTTGTAGAGCTACGGCACTGGCAACTGTAGCACCAATTTTTACTTCGGCAACATCAACGCCGGAACGACCTCTGTGCCAAACAGACCATTTTATAGTAGACCCCGGTTCAAGACACAGTTCTTGAAACAGGTCGGCTACCATATTAGCGTTTAACTCAAAAAATTGATTTCCTTCTTGTGCCGGTACACCTTGGAAGCCACTTCTCCAAATTTCAATTCTATGATCTGATGCTGTTGTTTCCCAACCCGGAATGTTATTTTGGTGTGTGATACTGAAGCCTGAGTTTATAGCAGGGAATTCTGCGCCGGCATTCACCATAGGATTATCGCAGGTGGTGCAGCTGGTAATGTCATCTAATTTTATTGTTTTAGATTTATTAACTACTGTATCAGGAATTGTAGTTCCAAGTTGCATCTCTATATCTCCGGTTGTAGTAATAGGCATTTTATCGCCGGTAACAGGAAAATGAATGTAATATGTAGCGTTTTGAGGTAAGGTGATATCGAAATTTACTGTGCCATTAGTAATTTTAGCCCTTTTAACTATTTCATCGTTATTATTAATGATATTAATAATCTCTTTTTCGGTAGAGACATTGTTCGGGTTATTGAAACTGATATTTAGTTTTCCTTTAAGTGCTGCCGTCCAATTAAAATCGTTTCCAATTACCATCTCGTCCATTGTTTTAGGTATAACCGGATCGTCTGAACTGTTATTATCTTTGGTGCATGAGATAGCTATGCTGAAAAGAAATAAAACTAAAAGCCCTTTTGTAATGTTTTTTGTATATCCCATGATTTGAATATTTTTAGTTTGTTGGTTAAAAATTTGTGATATCCTAATTGTTATTAACAAAGGTAATAAATATTGAGTTGTTTGTAAAAAAAATGTTGACCACAAAAAAAAGCTGTTTCGGTTATGAAACAGCTTTTATATTCTGTTATTATAAAGATTTTTTAAAGTATTACTTTGCGGCTTCTAAATCACCAAGAAATCTTTCAGCATCGATAGCGGCTATTGCTCCACTTCCGGCAGAAGTAATTGCTTGACGGTAGTGAGGGTCTTGTACGTCGCCTGCGGCAAATACTCCCGGAATATTTGTTTTCATAGTGTCGGGTTGTGTAATAATGTAGCCATTATTATCCATATCAAGTTGATTTTTGAAAAGTTCTGTGTTAGGTTTATGACCTATCCCTAAAAAGAAACCATCAACATTAATAATTTTTTCTTCGCCGGTTTTTACATTCTCAATGCGTGCTCCGGTTACTTTTTTCATAAAGGCAGACTCTTCACCAACAACTTCTTTTACAACGCTATCCCAAACTACTTCAATGTTTTTAGTATTTAATACACGGGTTTGCATTGCTTTTGAAGCACGTAATTCATCACGACGGTGAATCATATATACTTTGTTTACCATGTTGGCTAAGTATGTAGCTTCTTCGGCAGCAGTGTCGCCACCACCAACAACAATAACATCTAATCCTTTATAGAAAAAACCATCGCAAGTAGCACAAGCAGATACTCCGCCACCTTTGAATTTTTGTTCTGATTCCAGACCAAGATATCTTGCAGTAGCTCCTGTGGCAATAATAACAGTCTCTGCAATAATCTCTTTTCCATCGTCAGCTTTTAGTTTAAAAGGGCGTTCCGAAAAGTCAGCCTCTTTAATAAATCCTGTACGTATGTCGGTATTAAAACGTAAAGCTTGTTTTCTAAGGTCTTGCATCATGTCAGGCCCTGTAATTCCTGTTGGATATCCCGGGAAGTTATCTACTTCTGTAGTTGTAGTTAACTGTCCGCCGGGTTCCATCCCTTCGTAAACTACCGGATTAAGATCTGCTCTAGCAGCGTATATTGCAGCAGTGTATCCTGCGGGCCCCGAGCCAATTATAAGACATTTAATATTTTCTTGTTCTGCCATGATAATATGTTTTTTAAGTATTGTTTATTTATATCAGTTCTTTATAGCGAATATCGTACCAAACTAGTTTTCGTTTTTTTTTACGATATAGAGCTGTTATAATGTGACAACATGTCGTGATAAATTGGTGTATTATCTGATAAAATAAAAAAAGTCACCGTATCATTTTTCTATAAATAGCAGTAGTTTTTTAATAAACTACATGCGGATAATAGAATGAAGCGGTGACTTTTTTTTAAGCAGTAAAATATTTTATTGTTTAAAGATGTTTGGAGTAAAATTCAATTGTAAATATAAAAATGAAGGCATCTCAGAGTTGTCGGCACCAACATTTTTTAATATCTCCATGCTTTCTGTTGCAAAGAAAGTTGAGTATCCAACCATAATAGTAGCGTTATCGGCTAGTTTATGAGATATAGTAAGGTCGATTTCAGAACCAAGACCTTTGTCAACTTTTTCACCTAACTTTAAGTACTCTTGATCGAGCGAGAAGTTATGATATGTTAACTGATAGCTTAGTTTGTAAGGTAGTTTTCCTTGTGCTCTGATAAAGATATCAGACAGTCCTGCGCCATGAGCCGAAGGTGTTCCGAAATAATCTAAGTAACCAAAGAAACCATGTCCGCTTCCGAATAGTTTACAAAAGGTATTATTTTCTGTAGAAGTATTGTTAGCATCATAATCTGTTCCTGATAAGAAATCGTAACCTGTTGATAAATTAAATGTCTTAGAGAAAGAGTATTTAGCTACTGCTCCAAAAAGGTTAGCGCTGATATCATTGTCGAATGCTGTAGTTCCTGCTTGGTGATAATATTGTACCGAAAGCATTATTTTATCTTGTTGGTATTTGATGTATGGTCCAACAGTATAGCGGTAATTAACTTGTTCCGGATTTGTTATTTCGTTTTCAATTTGTTGTGTCCCATCAACAATACTCATAAAAGAGACATTTAATTTTTTCTCTAAGAAAGAGTGTTTTAACCATAAAAAAGCGAGCTCTTTTGTGTCGTATTTCCCACCTTGATATACTTCTAAAAATTTAGAGGCAGGTGCTCCATTGTTATATACAGCATATCCTAAATGAGCTTGGAAGTCGTTTTTCTTATACATAACAAGAGCTACATCATGGCTGATATCTGTTAGATTCCAATTTGATTTAGCTAATAATCTTTTGTTATCGTATGATAATGTTTGACGACCAATTTTAACACTGAGTGATTTGTTGAAATTATAGTTTATCCAGGCTTCATGAATGGAATTAAAATCGTTGTTGTTTTGTCCCCATACACGTGCATCCTGTAAAGAAACTCTAGCAGATAAATTGTCGTTAGTGTAGTTAAAATTTATTCTGCTTCGCTGGCTGATAAGAGTAGCGGCATTTGTTTCGGAAGTAGGAAGAGTTTTGTATCCGTTCCAATATCCTGCTCTGGAGCGCATATCGAGATCAACAGAGAATTGCGCATACATTTGTATTGTTATAAAAATTAATACAAACGAAAATAGTATTTTTTTGTCCAATTTCATAGTGTTAGTTTTTTTGTAAATAAAGATTAAAAATAGTGTTA
>JAYEOD010000381.1:0-2117 GCA_034722575.1 Bacteroidota bacterium
ACTGAACAGTACAACACATCTGTTAAAAAAGTACAAGAAGCCGAAGAGGTAGACTTTTTAGATTTCCACGCCAGAAGACTTGTTGAGATGGCTGCTAATATTATTATGGGACATCTTTTGATTATTGATGCTAATACTGACGAAGAGTATAAAAAATCAGCTGATTTATTTATTCGTATGGCAAAATCTGAAAATGATGAAAAAGAGAGCCGTATTAATATCTTTTCTAAAGAGGATTTAAAAGAATTTAGAGTTTAATAAAAAATTATAACAATTTATGAATAAAAAAAAGAGGTTGATGTAAATCAACCTCTTTTTTTTATTCATTTAAATACTACTATTTATCCGATTTTTTATCAGGATCAATTTTTACTACTGTCTTAGGTCTTTCGCTTTTTACTGATATTTGATCTTTCTTTTTATCAAAATCAATAATAACAATATCCTTATTTTGTAATTTCGAAAGAATTATCATATCAGCAAGTTCGTCTTCAATATATTTTTGAATAGCACGCTTTAATGGACGAGCACCAAATTTACGATCCCAACCTTTTTCAACAATAAAATCTTTTGCCTTATCAGTGATCTTAAGTTCGTATCCAAGATCTTTAATACGCTTAAATACTCCTTGCAATTCTATCTCAATAATTTTATGAATATGTTCTCTTCCTAAGTGATTAAATATCACAACATCGTCAATACGGTTAAGAAATTCCGGTGCAAATGTTTTCTTTAAGGCATTTTCAATAGTAGCTCTACTATTTTTATCTATATCCTCTCTTTTTGTTGTGGTAGAGAAACCAACTCCCTGTCCAAAATCGCTCAACTGTCGCGAACCTATATTTGAAGTCATAAGAATAATAGTATTTCTAAAATCTACTCTACGTCCGTAACTATCAGTAAGTACACCATCATCAAGCACCTGAAGCAGAAGGTGATATACATCGGGATGAGCTTTTTCAATCTCATCTAACAGTATAATAGAGTAAGGTTTTCTTCTTACTTTTTCAGTAAGCTGTCCCCCCTCTTCATATCCAACATATCCCGGAGGCGCTCCTACAAGACGCGATACAGCGAATTTTTCCATATATTCACTCATATCGATCCTAATTAAAGCATCTTCCGAATCAAATAAATACTTTGCAAGTGTTTTTGCTAAATGTGTTTTACCAACACCGGTAGGGCCTAAAAAGATAAAGCTTCCAATAGGCTTGTTAGGATCTTTTAATCCGGCACGATTTCTACGAATAGATTTTGCAACTTTCTCGATAGCAGGATTCTGTCCAATAACAGATTTTTGCATATCCTCTTTCATATTAATAAGGCGGTCACTTTCGTTTTGAGCAATACGCTGTACAGGAACACCGGTAATCATAGCTACCACTTCAGCAACATTTTCTTCGCTAACCTTTTCTCGATGTATTTTAGAATTCTCTTCCCATTTACGTTTTTCTGCATTCAGTTTGTCTTGCAAGACGCGCTCTTGATCACGGAAATTAGCTGCCAGCTCAAATTTTTGACCACCTATAGCCTTTGTCTTATCAGTTCTAGTCTCTTTAATTTCCTCCTCTATTTTTATTATTTCATCAGGAACGTGAATATTTCTGATATGAATACGAGCCCCGGCTTCATCAAGAGCATCTATAGCCTTATCCGGAAGAAAACGATCTGTCACATATCTTTCTGTCAATTTGACACATGCTTTAATAGCATCGTCAGTATATTCAACCAAATGATGATCTTCGTATTTATCTTTTATATTATTTAAAATCTCTACAGTCTCTTCAGGAGTGGTAGGATCTATAATCACTTTTTGAAAACGTCGCTCCAAAGCACCATCTGTTTCAATATTCTGACGATATTCATCTAGAGTTGTAGCGCCAATACATTGTAACTCTCCACGAGCTAAAGCGGGTTTAAACATGTTTGATGCGTCTAAAGATCCTGCTGCATTACCTGCTCCAACAATAGTGTGAATTTCATCAATAAAAAGAATAATATTTTTGTTTTTAACTAATTCGTTAAGAACAGCTTTCATGCGCTCTTCAAACTGACCACGATACTTTGTGCCTGCTACTAAACTGGCTAAATCTAACGAATAGATTTTTTTATCAAAC
>JAYEOD010000382.1:0-10813 GCA_034722575.1 Bacteroidota bacterium
TGATCAATATTATTTGGGGATTTCTTCTACCCGACTTATGCAAAATAGTGGCTCTAATACAAGGTATAAGCTTAGGAGACATTATTTTTTAATGGGAGGATATCATCACCAATTAACACCAAAATATGAGTTAACACCTTCGTTTATGGTGAAATATGATGTTTCCACTATTCAGGTTGATGTTGGTGCAATTGTAGAATATGAAAAAAAATATTGGGGTGGAGTAAACTATCGAGTGCAAGATGCTGTCTCTGTAATGGTAGGTTTATACCTTAAAGATTTGAAATTTGGTTATGCATACGATTTATCCACGTCTCGTTTAGCAGGCGCTGGCTCTGGCGGCTCTCATGAATTAATGTTGAGCTATTGCTTTAAAATTGAGGTTGAAAAGAATAATAACAGTTATAGAAATATACGTTTCTTATAACTATTTTATATAAATAAGATAATAAAGTAATAAAATTTACTTTATTGCGTTGTTTGAATACTAAAGCTAATTATAATATGATGAAGAAGTTATTTGGATATCTTACTATTTTGGTCTTTCTGGCTAGCTGTGGTAACAGTGGCAATGGGGAACTAATCGGAGTGCAAAAACGAGCGAAATTTTACCAGCCTGATCCTTATGGTATGGTGTATGTTCCTATGGGTAGTTATACCATGGGTGTTGGTAGTGAAGACGTTAACTCTTCGCATCTGCAACAGCCAAAAACTGTTTCTGTTGGTGCTTTTTATATGGACGAAACTGAAATTACTAATAATGAGTATCGCCAATTTGTACACTGGGTTAGAGACTCTATCGCTAGAAGATTATTGGGCGATGTTAAGCCTGAGCTGTATCTTGTAGAAGAAAATGAGAAAACAGGTGAGATTTATGACCCTCCCCACTTGAACTGGGATGAAAAAATTGTTTGGAATGGCGAGGAAGAACGCTTTGCTCTAGAGGAACTTTTCCTTCCGGAAGATGAACGCTTTTTCAGAAATAAACAGATAGATACAAGAAAACTTAACTACTCATACTACTGGATAGATTTAAAAGCTGCTGCTAGTAAAGATTATTCTCAGCAGGGAAATTCTAAAAATGGTATGTTTGGCAATCGTCCTAATGAAAGCCGTTCGCAATTTATTCATAACGATGAGATAAATATTTATCCTGATACTTTAAGCTGGATTCACGATTTTTCTTACTCTTATAATGAGCCGATGACAAAAATGTATTTCTGGCACCCTGCTTATGATAATTATCCTGTAGTAGGAGTGAGTTGGAAACAAGCAAGAGCATTTTCGATTTGGAGAACTCAACTTATGTCGAGCTTTCTCTCTTCTCGTAGCGAAGCGGTAGTTCATGAATTCCGTCTTCCTTCTGAATCAGAATGGGAATGGGCGGCAAGAGGTGGTTACGAAGGAAATCCATATCCATGGGGTGGCCCTTATACAAGAAATGCTAAAGGGTGTTTCTTGGCTAACTTTAAGCCAATGCGTGGCGATTATGTTGACGATGGTGGTCTTAGGACTGTTATTGTAGGACACTATCCTGCTAATGACTTTGGACTTTATGACATGTCTGGCAATGTTGCGGAATGGACAGATGATTCGTTTGATGAAGCTGGAAACTCTTATACTTGGGATTTAAATCCGGTACACAAATATGAAGCAAAAGAAGACGATCCTATTACTTTTAAACGTAAAGTGGTAAGAGGTGGCTCATGGAAAGATGTAGCCTACTATTTACGCGTGGATTCTCGTTCATACGAATATCAAGATACGGCTAAGTGTTATGTTGGTTTCCGTTGTGTTCAGGATTATATGGGGCGTCAAAAAGGTGATAATCCTTCAAAAGCTTCTCGAGTATATTAATAAAATAGAACTAACTATTAGCTAAAAAGATATTGTAAGATTATGGGTTTAAATAAATTAGTTGCAGGAAAAGGATTTAAAAATTTTATGGCGAAGCTCTACGGATGGGGGGCCGCTATTGTAATTTTGGGAGCGTTGTTTAAAATTAATCACTATCCGGGTGCTGAAGAGATGTTGATTGTAGGTTTAAGTACTGAAGCATTAATATTTTTCTTCTCGGCTTTTGAAAAACCTCATACTGATCCTGATTGGAGCTTGGTGTATCCTGAATTAGGAGGAATACCGGGAATCAAAACAGATAAAAGAACCAGTGGTGGAACCTCTTCTACTCAGCAATTAGATAAAATGCTCGACGATGCAAATATTGGTTCTGATTTAATAGAATCTCTTGGTGAAGGATTGAAAAAATTCTCTGCCCAAACTAAAACAATGAATGAAGTTGCAGATGCTTCTATTGCTACTAACGGATATATTAAAAATATTGGTGGTGCATCTGCCGCATTAAATAACTTGAGTGAAGGGTATAAAAAGACTTCTGAAAATTTAAATAAAGATCTGGATATATCTAATGATTATCTGGCTAATGTGAAGAGAGCTAGTACAGCAGCAGGTAGCCTGGCAGATACTTATCAAAATACCTCGAAAGCGGTAAAATCTGATAGCGATGTTTATAATAATGTTATTGGTAAAGTAGCAGAAAATTTGAATGCTTTGAATTCGGTTTATGAGCTGCAATTAAAAGAGGCTTCAAAACAGAAAGATTCTTCTGCTAAAATGGAGAAGAATATCGAAGGTTTTATTCAAAATCTTGACGCATCAGTAAAAGCTACTCAACAATATCAAAAAGAAGTTTCTGTGTTGGCTGAGAAAGTTTCTGCTTTAAATAATGTTTATGGTAATATGTTATCTGCCATGAATGTATCTAGAAATTCAAACTAAATTGAATTATGGCGGCTTATAAAGAGACTCCTCGGCAGAAAATGATCGGTATGATGTATTTGGTGTTAACAGCTCTGTTAGCATTGAATGTATCTGTGGAAATTTTAAATGCCTTTATTGTGGTTAACGAAAGTATGGAAACCACTAATGTTAAAATGGAGGAGAAGATTGGTGGAACATACAGTAAATTTGAACAGCAATACGAAATAAATAAAAATAAGGTAGGCGAATATTGGGCTAAAGCTCAACAAGCTAGAACAGAAGCAAAAGAGTTTCGTGATTATATTACTAAAATGAAATATGAAATTATTTCTTTATGTGAGAACAAACCTATTGCTGAAATAAAGAATGTTCCTTTGGGTGAGATAAAAGGTCGTGATAAGTACGATCAAACTACTAATTATTTTGTGCCAAATACCGAAAATTTAAAAAAAGGTAAAGCAAATGAACTAAAGAAAAAGTTTTTACAATATCGTGAAAACATGCTCTCTCTTGTTGATCCTGAGGTGCGTGATAATTTTAAAATTGGACCTGATTTCGATGGCCCTTTTTATACCGCTGATGGTGAAAAGGAACCATGGGAGATGCATAACTTTTTTCATGTAGTATTAGCTGCTGATGTTACTATCCTTAATGAACTTATTATGGAAGTTAATAATGCAGAATTTGATATAGTTAATTTCTTATACTCATCTGTTTCGGAAGAGGATTTTAAATTTAACAAAATTGCTGCTAAAATAGTTCCTAAAAGTAGTTATATTATGCTAGGGGAACAGTATGAGGCATCTGTATTTGTTGCAGCATATGATACTACGCAAAATCCTGAAGTGTTTATTCAACAAGGTGTTGATACTATTACAGATATTAATAACGCTACTAAAATAGAGGGCTTGGGAGCAGGATTTGTTAATCTGAATTTCCCTACTACTGCTACCGGAACAAAAAAATATGCCGGTGTTATTAGAGTGAAAGACCCAATGGGTATTTCTCGCTCATATCATTTTCATAATGAATATTCTGTTGCTAGAAAGTCTATGACTGTATCGGCTACAAAAATGAATGTTTTTTATATTGGTGTTGATAACCCTGTTTCAATATCTGTTCCCGGAATTGCTGATTATCTATTGCGTCCTAAAATTAATGTTGGTGTTTTGAAAAAAGATCCTGAAACAAATAATTGGATTGTTAATGTATCGGGTAAGTCTAAAGCTACTAAAGCCACTATTGATGTATTTGCTGATGTAGATGGAAAAATAAGAGGTATGGGGCATCAAAAATTTAGGCTGAAACGTATTCCTGACCCAATACCTTCTATCGGAAAATATACTAAGGGAAAAGTAAAAAGTAATGTTCTTATTGGAATGGGTGGCGTTTATGCTACTATGCCGGAATATTTTGACTTTGATTATAATTTTAGAGTAAAAGAATTCGATATGGTGTATGTTGGCGCCGGACAGACTAGTAAGCGTTTTACTGCTCGTAATCATAAATTTACCAGCGAAATGGTAGATGTAATGAAAACTGCTAGAAAAGGAACTCGTGTGTGGTTCGAGAATATTATTGTTGAGGCTCCTGAAGGAAGACGTGAGCTGAATTCAATTACAATTATAATTGATTAATAAGAATTGAAAAAAATGGGAGGAGATATAAAGCTTATGAAAACATTGATAAAATTTCTTTTTGTTACTATGATATTTGTGATGGTTGGTAAATCTACCGATGCACAGATTCTTAGTAAAAATCCTATGAATGACGTTGTTGAAAAGAAACATACGAAACAGAGTCGTCCTTCGTCATATCATTATATTAGGGAAGCAGATATTATGTGGCAAAAGCGTATATGGCGTGATATCGATTTAAAACAAAAGTCTAATATGGGATTATATTATCCGGTAATTCCTCATAACGATTGGAAAAGTTTTACTACTGTTATTATGGACGGTATTAAAGAAGGAGCCATTACAGCGTATAAGGATACTCAGACTAATGAATTTACTATTCCGCTTACATATCAGGAACTGATAGATAAGATGAGTACAACAGAAACTATTTCTGTTCCTTATTATGATGAAGATGGTACAATGCTTTATAAAGATTCTGTTTTTACAAATGTTTTTGAGCCTTCTGATATTAGAATAATTCGTTTAAAAGAGGACTGGTTTTTTGATAGACAACGTTCTGTAACCGAGGTTAGGGTATTGGGTGTCTGTTTTATTACTGAAGATACTGATGAATCAGGTAAATGGAGAGGATATTCTCCGGAATTTTGGATCTATTTTCCCGAAGCACGTGCTACATTAGCAAAATCCGAAATGTATAACCGCGGAAATCGTGCCGCAAGATTATCTTTCGATGATGTTTTTCAAAAACGAATGTTTAATAGCGTAGTTATTAAAGAAGATAATGTTTACGATAGATACATTACTGATTACATGAGTGGAAACGACGCTCTTTATGAAGCAGAACGCGTTAAAAACGATATGTTTGAGTTTGAGCATAACTTGTGGGAATATTAATATCTATAATATAATTTATAAAAAAAGCTCCTATTAGGAGCTTTTTTTATATTTTTAAGTCTCTGTTACTCCTAAACTTGTATGGAAAATAATATCTTTAAAACCAAAATTAGTTATCTGAAAGGCGTTGGGCCTAAAAGGGCTGAGTTGCTTCAGCAAGAGTTGGGAATTTATAATTTCGGACAGCTGTTGGTCTATTTCCCTTTTCGTTATGTGGATAGAAGTAAATTCCATAAAATAAAAGATCTTCCTTATGTGGATGGAGATGTTCAAATAAGAGGGAAGTTTATACGGTTCGAAAAAGTAGGCGATGGTAAAGCGCAACGATTAATTGGTTATTTACAAGATGATACCGGAATAGTAGAGATAGTATGGTTTCGTGGTGGTAAATGGGTTATCGATAAGCTTAAGAGAGATGAAGAATACATGGTTTTTGGAAAACCAACTACCTTTAATCGTAAAATAAATATTACTCATCCCGAAATAGAACCACTTGATGCTTTTCAAAAATCCGGCGCTACAGGAATACAGCCTGTTTACAAAACTACCGAAGTTTTAAAGAAAAAATATGTTACAACAAAGGCTATTGCTAAAATAACTCTGCATCTTGTCTCCGAACTCAGAAAATATATTCCGGAAACGATTCCCGATGCCCTTGTTGAAAAATTAAACCTGATATCGCGAAAAGAGGCGTTGATAAGTATTCACCATCCTCAATCTCATGATGTCCTGCGTAAGGCAATTTATCGCTTGAAATTCGAAGAGATATTTTTTTTCCAGATGAATCTGATTAGAAAAAAAATCTTTCGAGAGAAATTTTATGGCGCAGAATTCACTAAAGTGGGAGAGTTGTTTAACTCCTTTTATAAAGAAAAACTCCCTTTTGAACTTACTGGTGCTCAAAAAAAAGTTATTCGCGAAATAAGAAAAGATCTTGGCAAAGGAGTTCAAATGAATCGACTTCTGCAAGGCGATGTGGGAAGTGGTAAAACACTCGTGGCTCTTATGAGTATGCTTATTGCTCTCGATAATCAGTGTCAAACGGCCTTGATGGCACCTACTGAAATTCTGGCCGCACAGCATTTTAAGTCTATCTCAAAAATGATAGATGGGTTGCCAATTAGAGTAGAGCTTTTAACAGGATCTACGAAAGTGGCTAAAAGAAGAGAGATTGACGAAGGTTTGAGAAATGGTTATATCCATATTTTAATCGGTACGCATGCTTTAATTGAAGATACAGTACAATTTCAAAATTTGGCACTTGTCGTGATAGACGAACAGCACCGTTTTGGCGTTGCTCAGCGTGCTAAAATGTGGACAAAAAATAGTACTCCTCCTCATATTTTGGTTATGACGGCAACTCCTATCCCCCGAAGTTTGGCAATGACAATGTATGGCGATATGGATTATTCGGTGATAGATGAACTGCCTCCGGGAAGAAAAACTATAAAAACATATCACGCTTTTGATGCAAACCGACTAAAGATTTTTGGTTTTATGCGTCAGCAAATTAAAAAAGGACAGCAGGTCTATATTGTATATCCTCTTATCGAGGAATCGAAAACTCTTGACTTGAAAGATTTGATGGATGGTTATGAAAGTATTGTAAGAGAATTTCCGGCTCCCGATTTTCAGGTGAGTATTGTGCATGGTAGAATGTCTGCCGAGGCAAAAGAGTACGAAATGCAACGCTTTGTAAAAGGCGAAACAAATATAATGGTGGCTACTACTGTTATTGAAGTTGGTGTGGATGTTCCTAACGCTTCTGTAATGATAATTGAAAATGCCGAACGCTTTGGCTTGTCGCAACTGCATCAACTGCGAGGAAGAGTGGGACGAGGAGCAGATCAATCGCATTGTATACTTATAACTAAAACTAAGCTCTCTGTTGATGCTAAAAAACGTATCGCAACAATGGTTGATTCTAGCGATGGTTTTGTGATTGCTAAAGTGGATATGGAGATTCGTGGTCCCGGCGATATGGACGGAACTCAACAAAGTGGTATTATTGAACTAAAAATAGCCGACCTCTTAACCGATGGTAAAATTATCTCTCTTGCCAGAGATAATGCCCTGGATATAGTGCAAGACGATCCTGAATTTGAAAAACCTGAAAACCAAAGAATTTTAGAGACTTTAAAAAATATTAATAGTAATAAACTTAATTGGGGAAATATAATTTAGATGAAAGGGGATAAAGTTATTATCGACTGACAAAATTTCATGCCGCACTCCTTATTTTGTTTTAAATTTCTTACTTTTGCACTACGAATTAAGATAATGATCCAATGAAGATTTCTTATAACTGGTTAAAGAATTATATCAATCTAGATAAAAATCCACAAGAATTAAGTGAGATTTTAACAAATTGCGGACTTGAAGTAGAGGGGCTTGAGAAGGTAGAAAGTATTAAAGGCGGCCTTAACGGGATAGTTGTTGGTGAGGTGCTTACATGCAAAAAACATCCTAATGCTGATAAACTTAGTGTTACTACTGTTAATGTTGGTAGAGACGAAGCCTTGAATATTGTATGTGGCGCTCCTAATGTTGCTGCCGGTCAAAAAGTTATTGTTGCTACTGTTGGTGCTGTAATGTATTCAGGCGATGAGTCTTTTAAAATAAAGAAAGCAAAAATGCGTGGCGAGCCATCCGAAGGTATGATTTGTGCCGAAGATGAGCTTGGACTTGGTGTTTCGCACGATGGTATTATGGTTCTGGATAGTGAAGCAAAACCCGGTACTGCTGCTAAAGCGTATTTTAATATTGAAGAGGATTATGTATTTGAAATAGGGCTTACTCCTAATCGTTCCGATGCTACTTCGCATATTGGTACTGCAAAAGATCTTGTGGCAGCAATAAATAATCTTACTCCGGAAGTGGAACTGCCCGAAAATGAAAAAATGATCGCAGTAGTACCTTCTGTAAAAGAGTTTAAAGTTGAAAATAATACCTCGCCAATAGATGTGGTAATTGAAGATACTCAAGCTTGTCCACGCTATTCGGGAGTTACTGTGTCTGATATTAAAGTAACTGAATCGCCGGAGTGGTTAAAAACTCGTTTAAACTCTATTGGAATTCGCCCAATAAATAATCTTGTAGATATTAGTAATTATGTGCTATTTGAAACAGGACAACCATTGCATTTCTTTGATGCTGATTTTATAAAAGGAGATAAAATAATTGTTAAAAAACTCGAAAAAAATACTAAGTTTACTACTCTCGATGAAATAGAAAGAACACTTAGCGATGAGGACTTGATGATTTGTAATGCCGAAAAACCAATGTGTATCGCCGGTGTGTTTGGTGGCTTGAATTATGGAGTTACTGAAAAAACTACTAAAGTATTTATCGAAAGTGCTTATTTTGACGCTCCTACCGTTAGAAAAACTTCTAAGCGTCATACTTTACAAACTGATGCTTCTTTCCGTTTTGAGCGTGGTGCCGATTTTGATAATACAGTATATGCTTTAAAGCGCGCTGCCTTATTAATAAAAGAGATTGCCGGTGGTAAAATCTCTTCCGAAATAGTTGATGTCTATCCTAATCCTATACAACCTAATGTTATTGAAATGGATTACAATAGTGTATTACGATTGATAGGAAAAACAATTAGCCACGATAATATTAAAAGAATTCTTACCTCTTTAGAATTTGTGATTATTGAAGAGAGTGAGGAAAAATTGAAACTTCGCGTTCCTACTAACAAAGTAGATGTTACTCGTGAAGCGGATTTAGTAGAAGAAATTATCCGAATTTATGGATATAATAATATCGATTTCTCAGAAAAAATAAACTCTTCATTATCATATCAACAAAAACCCGATGCAGATGCTGTTAGAAATATCGTTTCTGATTATTTGACTAATAATGGGTATTACGAAATAATGAATAACTCTCTTACTAAAGGTGTTTATGCCGATTATGTACAGGCTATTAAAAGAGAAGAGAATGTTGAAATTGTTAATCCTTTAAGCAGCGAATTGAATGTTATGCGTCAGTCGCTTCTCTTTGGTGGATTAGAGTCGGTGGCTTATAATATTAATAGGAAACAGGAGAATTTGAAATTCTATGAATTTGGAAATATTTATAGAAAAAAGAATATAGAGATAGTGAGTGGTGAGGAGTTGAAACCTTACGAAGAGCAGCAATGTGTGGGGCTATTCCTTACCGGTGCTAAAACTAAAGCGTCGTGGATGGGGAAACCTGAATTAGTGACTTTTTACGACTTAAAAAGTGCGGTATATGGTGTCTTAGGACGTCTTGGTATTAATATCGAAAAGCTTAAATCGAATGCTGTAGAGACTGATTATTTTAGCGAAGGGATTTTATTGAAAATGAAAAAAACTCCTTTAGTAGAATATGGTGTTTTAAATAAAAAAATTCTTAAGCGTTTTGATGTTAAACAAGAGGTGTTGTTTGCAGATTTTAATTGGGATAATATTTTTGCTCTGTTAAAACATAGTAAAGTTTCATACCAACAGGTCTCTAAATTTCCTGAAGTACGTCGCGATTTAGCATTGGTGATTGATGCTAAGGTCTCTTTTGCACAAGTAGAGGAGATAGCACAACAATATGGCGGTAAAATACTTAAAGAGGTAGGTCTGTTTGATATCTATCAGGGTGATAGAATAGCAGAGGGTAAAAAATCGTATTCAGTTAGTTTTATCTTGCAAAAAGAAGATAAAACGCTTAAGGATAAGGAAATTGAGAAATTTATGAATAAGCTTATTACAGCTTATGAAAGCAAAATAGGAGCAGAAATTAGAAAGTGATATTAAGATAATGGATATTCAAACTATAAAGCAACGTTTCGAGATTATAGGTGGTTCTGCAGTACTTGATAGGGCAATTGATACAGCTATGCAGGTTGCACCTACGGATATTACTGTGCTAATTACTGGTGAAAGTGGTGTTGGTAAAGAGTCCTTTCCAAAAATTATCCATCAGCTTAGCGCTCGAAAGCATGGCTCGTATATTGCCGTTAACTGTGGCGCTATTCCGGAAGGAACGATTGATTCAGAGTTGTTTGGGCATGAAAAAGGCTCTTTTACAGGTGCTCATGAGTCTCGTAAAGGGTATTTTGAAGCTGCTGATAATGGTACGATTTTTCTTGATGAAGTAGCTGAATTACCACTCTCTACGCAAGTGCGATTACTTCGTGTGCTTGAAACGGGTGAGTATATGAAGGTGGGATCATCAAAAGTTCATAAAACTGATGTTAGAATTGTAGCTGCTACTAATGTTGAAATCCCTGAGGCTATTAGTGAAGGGAAATTTCGTCAGGATTTGTATTATAGACTTAGCACAGTGCCAATTTATGTGCCGCCATTAAAAGAACGTGGCGAAGATGTTTATCTTTTGTTTAGGAAATTTGCTGTCGATTTTGCTGAAAAATATCGCATGCCATCGTTAAAACTTACCGATGAAGCACGCGATGTGTTGATGAGTTATCGTTGGCCTGGAAATGTGCGACAGTTGAAAAATATGACCGAGCAGGTCTC
>JAYEOD010000383.1:0-2116 GCA_034722575.1 Bacteroidota bacterium
AGAGTTCCTCGCACTATATTTAATACTATTAACAGAAATGGATTTACCTTTGAACAAAATAGCATCTTAACACAAGAGTATATAGACGCTCTACAATCGGAAGAAGCCAAAGAGACAGCTCATCAGATGAATCGTAGAACAGAATTCTCTGTATTAAGAAAAGATTTTGTTCCTAAAAGCGATAAAAACATCTCTTCATTGGCATCAAAAATTGATGTGGTTCAAAATCCGGAAAGCAACAGAGTTAATTTTATTCCGGGTGCAGGAGAATCAATAATTATCCCAAGTATTATTAATGGGTATAATTATGACATCAACTACATCAAACGCATTCCCGAATTATATGTTTCATTAGATTTTGCCCTAGAACTGCTGAAAAAAGGAATCATAACTAAAAATGATTTTGATGGTAACGCCGAAGAGATTCTTGCTGACGGAACTATCCTGAACAGAGCTACATTTACTATTAACGAATTACGTATAGGGAACAATAAAATACAGAATATTAAAGCAAAAGTGAATCACGATGTATCGGTTTCTATACTGCTTGGAAAAGATATATTAGAAAAATTTGGAGAGTTTGAAATTGATAAAAAGAAATTTCAAATAATATTTTAATAATAATATTGAATTACTTTAACAAGAATTATCTATGGCTAGCGACGCAAAATATAATGCACGAGGAGTTTCAGCTTCTAAAGAAGATGTACACAACGCAATTAAAAATATCGATAAAGGTATCTATCCAAATGCTTTTTGCAAAATCATCCCCGACATTATAGGAAATGATCCTGAATATTGTAATATAATGCATGCCGATGGAGCAGGCACAAAATCTTCTCTGGCATATGCTTACTGGAAAGAGACGGGAGACATATCTGTTTGGAAAGGAATTGCTCAAGATGCTATTGTTATGAATACCGATGATTTAATTTGTGTTGGTGCTACCGATAACATCTTATTATCATCTACAATTGGTCGCAATAAAAACAAAATCCCGGGAGAAGTGATATCCGCTATCATTGGTGGCACCGAAGAATTTCTTCTTAATATGCGCAAAATGGGATTAGAGATTCACTCCACAGGAGGCGAAACTGCTGATGTTGGCGACCTAGTTCGTACTATTATCGTAGATTCCACAGTTACAGCACGAATGAAAAGATCTGATGTCATCACAAATGAAAAAATTCAAGATGGGGATGTGATTATCGGATTAGAGTCTTTTGGAAAATCCTCATACGAAAACGAATATAACGGAGGAATGGGCAGCAACGGATTAACATCCGCACGTCATGATGTTTTTGAAAAGTATCTTGCTAAAAAATACCCTGAAACATTCGATCCTGAAGTACCGGAAGATCTAACTTATATAGGATCTAAAAAACTTACCGACCCATCCGGTGTCGAAAATATCGATTATGGTAAATTAGTTCTGTCACCAACACGAACATACGCTCCTGTAATAAAAGAGATACTAAAAAATCACCGACAAGATATCCACGGATTAATTCATTGTAGCGGCGGAGCTCAAACTAAAGTGTTAAATTTCGTTTCCAATCTTCATATTATTAAAGACGATCTTTTTGATACTCCTCCTCTATTCAAAATTATTCAGGAAGAATCAAAAACAGACTGGAAAGAGATGTACAAGGTATTTAACATGGGACACAGAATGGAGATCTATACAAATAAAGAAAATGCTCAAGAAATCATCGATATCTCCAAGTCATTTAATATAGATGCTAAGATAATTGGCAGATGCGAGAAAGCATCAAAAAAATCACTTACTATTATATCGAAATACGGAAAATTCGAATACTAAATACAGATTTCCCCCTCGAAAGTTTTAAAAACTTTCGAGGGGGTCTAATTTCTATCATTGAATTAATTGGATTATTTTTAGAAAGAGCCTGTTTTTTCATCGAATTATACGAATTAATCTAATTTTATTTTACCGAAAGTAGGATGTGTGATTTTATCTCAGTTTTCAATTTGCTTCGCATCATTTGCTGTTATTGATGGTCATACCTCATTAGCCTAGCACCAAGATTCATCTTGGTGTAAGCAGGTCTTCACAACACTCAAGTTCGTCCACAGATTACGATGATTACATTGA
>JAYEOD010000384.1:0-10806 GCA_034722575.1 Bacteroidota bacterium
TAAATAAAACTGAAGAGCTTGAGACATTAAAAGATGAGATTAAAAAGCTCTCTGATTCGGCAAGAATTACTTTTATTGATAACAAAACATATTAAGAGCAATTCATGAATAATAACCTTCGATACGAACGAAAATTTGTTGTAACACAACAGTACGACAAAACTCAGATAGAGCATGTTTTAAAATTTCATCCGGCAGGATTTTATGAAATTTTCCAATCGCGCTATATCAATAACATCTATCTGGACACACCGAATTTTTTGTTCTATCACGATAATAATTCAGGAAAAAGCAAAAGACAGAAAGCTCGTATCAGATGGTATGGCGATTTAAAAGGAGAAATACAAAAACCTATTTTAGAGATAAAAATAAAATATGGCGCAGTAGGCGACAAACTCTCTTTCCCTTTAAAACAGTTTACTTTAAATCAAAATTTTTCTCAGCACGACTTACAAAAAATCTTTCGCGAATCGGATTTACCATTAGATGTTTTTGAATTTGTAACTCCTCTGTCGCCAAAACTGATAAACCGTTATAGAAGAAAATATTTTCAATCGTTCGATAAAATTTTTCGTACCACTATTGATGACGAATTAACATATATCGACTTTGGAAATAATCATAACACAATATCTAATAAAGTTGTTAACGAAACCTCTTTTGTAGTGGAACTGAAATATGCATACGATAAAGATGATAAAGCCTCTATGATTTCAGATCTTTTTCCTTTTCGGATGACTAAAAGCTCGAAATATGTTAATGGAATTGATGCTTTTAATAAAACTCTTGCAGTATAACACCAAATTAGATTCTTAACAAAAAATAAAATATTTTTGCATCTAAAGAGTTATCTTTTATAAGTTGAGAGTTAATACTAATTAATAGTTGTGATACTTAAAAGTATAAAGAGTTTACAGATATAAAATATCAATATTTTGAATAGAACAAAAACATTACTGCATACAGGACTGCTTTTTATAGTTACGGTCTTACTTATCTCCTCCTGTTCTACAAAAAAGAACACATGGTCGCGCCGCGTATATCACAACCTAACATCACATTATAACACGTTTTGGAATGGTAACGAAAGCATGAAACAAGGAGTTTTGGAACTTTCGGAAATAACAAAAGAAAATTACACAAAAATCATCCCCATATTTAATTACGGAACAAAAGATAATGGACAATCTCTAGCTCCATATATGGATCGCGCTATTGAAAAAGGTAAAAAAACACACAACCTGCACTCAATGGAGTTTCACGATGTAGAGTATGTAAGATGGATAGATGATAGCTATTTAATGATTGGAAAAGGTCACTTTTATAAACATGAATATCTAAAAGCCCGTCGCGTTTTTGAAAAAGTAATAAACAAATACCATGCTCCGGAAAAATTAGAAGCCACACTATGGCTGGGGCGTACTTACAACCAAATAGGATATTTTGGACGCGCTACAACAATGTTCGATCAGGTTAAAAATAAAATTAATGCCGGTGAAGAGGGAAACAAATTCATAACACAGATGCTTCCTTTGATGTATGCAGAAAATATGATGCTTCAAAAGAATTATGAGACTGCAATTCCACATATTCTACAAGGCATCTCTATATCAAAAAATAAGCAGTTAAAAACCCGCTTGATGTTCATCCTTGCTCAAATTTATCAGCAACAAGAGAGAAATAATCCGGCAACAAAATACTTTACTCAGGTTATTAAACGCAATCCAAACTACGAATTATCGTTTAATGCTCACATACGACTTGCCACTTCGTTAGATGCAAACTCCGAAAATATTGAAGATGTTATTGAAGAACTTCAAGATATGCTTGAAGACATTAAAAATGAAGACTATAAAGATCAAATTTATTTTGCTTTAGCGGAAATTGCAAAAAACCAAAGTAACGACACTCTGGCTATTAAATATTATCGCAAATCGGTAGCAACAAGCTTTGGTAACGACTATCAAAAGTCAATTTCTGCATTAAAGGTAGCCGATATCTATTTCGACAAAAAGCAATATAAACCATCTAAACTATATTACGATTCTGCGATGCAGGTTTTACCATACGATTTTGCAAATTATCAAGAACTTCAAGACCGTTCATTAACACTATCTCGATTAGTAGAGTGCATCACTGTAGTGGAAGAACAAGATAGCTTGCTAAACCTTGCACATATGAGCGAAAAAGAGAGAAACTCCATTATCGATGGCATTATCAACGTTTATCAGGAAGAGCAACGCAGAATACGCGAAGAGGAACAACAACAGCGACAATCGGCTGCTTTTGCACAGCAAACCAGTAACCGTAATACACGCTCAGGCATTGGTAGCGCCGGTGGCGGATGGTATTTTTATAATCCACAAGCATTAAGCATGGGCTTTTCGGAGTTTCAACAAAAATGGGGACGAAGAAAACTAGAAGATAACTGGAGAATAAGCAATAAAAGAAAATCCTCTTTTAGCTTTAACGACGATTTGGCTGAAAAAAGTGATGAGACAGACAGCGATAGCACTATGTCCATCACTACCGACCCAACAAAAAGAGAAGCCTACTTACAGTACATTCCTTTAACAGAGCCGCAACAAAATAATGCAAACGAAATGATTGCAGAGGCTCTATTTAAAATGGGATTTATCTACACTATTCATCTGGATAATTTTGAAGAATCGGTTGCTTCATTCAAATCGCTTGTATCGCGATATCCTGAACATGAGAACACTCCAAAATGCTATTTCCAACTCTATCGCTCTTACGATAAAAATGGTGATGTTTCAAACGCAAATCTCTATAAAAATATCATCCTAAATAAATATCCTGATAGCGACTATGCTTTAATAATTCAGGATCCGGAATATTATAAAAATTTAACACAGCGAAAAAACAAACTTCGCAACCTGTATAAAGAATCATACAATGCATATAAAAGCGATGATTTCTTTACAGTAAAAATAATTTGTAACGATGCTATCAAAAATTATAAAGAGGATAAAAAAATCACTCCTAAAATAAAATATCTTCGTGCTCTTGCTCTTGGACAACTAGAAAACCAAGACACTATGAAAATAGAGTTACAAAACTTAGTAAAAAATTATCCTTCGAGTGACGTATATGGCTTAGCACAAAATATTCTTAGTATTATGGCAAAAGAGGCTGATACTTTATCGGTAAATCAAGAAGCACAAGCACTCGCTGAACAACAGTTGGCTCACGCCATGTCGCTCTTTTCCAATTCACCACAAGAACAACATCTCTATATTATGATTGTTTCGGAAAACAATGTAAATATAAATGCTACAAAAGTAAAATTAGCCGATCACAATACAGAGTTCTACAAACTAAAGAATTTACGTGTAAATAGTGTTATACTTAACCAAGCAAAACATATGATCTCTGTTTCGCGTTTCGATAATAAAGAAGATGCCATGTCGTACTATCGCACTATCTTAAAAAGCACATATGTTTTCTCAGATATTTCTGAAGATGCGTTTCAACATTTTGTAATCTCTACATCAAATTATCCTGAGTTATACAAATCGAAAGATATTACAGCGTATGAGTTGTTCTTTTTTAACAATTACTTGGATGTAGAACCGAGTAAATAATTCAATAATAAATTAATAATTATATTTGTGGATAATGTTTAATAAAAAAAATAAAACAATGGCTAAAACAAATGGAAACACTACATTATCAATAAATTTAATTGCAAAAGGCACTTCTGTAACAGGAGATATAGAAACAGAAAGTGATTTCAGAATCGATGGTTCATTAAACGGCTCTATCAAGTCGAAAAGAAAAATAATTATTGGAGAAACCGGTATTGTAAACGGTAAAATAATTTGTAAAAACGCTGATTTTTCAGGAAAAATAAAAGCAAATATAATTATAGAAGAGCTTTTAAATTTAAAAGCAACTGCCAACGTAACAGGAGAAATTACAACAAAAAAAATATCTATAGCAGAAGGCGCTATCTTTACAGCAAATTGTAAAATGAGTTCTACACCTGATGTCAAAAAAGAAAAAACCAAATAAAAACAATAATAGCTTCGTAAAATATTCCAGTATAGGATTTCAAATGGCAGCTATTATCGGACTTGGCGTATGGGGAGGCATAGAATTAGATAAAATTGTAAATATTGAATTCCCTCTCTTTACCATACTCCTTTCGATGGGGTCTGTTGGTATAGCAATATATCACGCCATAAAAGATTTTATTAATATGTAACCACTCTTTTTTCTCAACTAATTATAAAAGATAAAAACAAGCCATAATAAGATGATTTTACACACAAGGCTATAATGAAACCATTCTCATAACACCTTTTCCTCTTTACAAAAAACTAAACATATGAACAACATAACCGGCATACTCTTTAAAAAATATATTATCAATATCTCCATTATTACTGTAATAACTTCTTTAATAATGTTTTTGATAAACTACACAAACCCCGAATTTATCCATCCGTTTCTACCCTATTTCATAATATACTTTTTCAGTATCAGCCTTGGATTTCACTATATGTTACTCAAAGCCTCGGAAAAAGATGTTAAAAAATTCATACCACGATTTATGGGTGCCAACGCTTTAAAACTTATGATATATCTATTTACAATGTTAGGTGTTGTGCTAATAGATAAAGCCACAGCTCTACCATTTCTTGTAGGTTTCTTCATCCTATATATTATATATACCATCTTCGAGGTAATTACTTTTCTTAATCAATCGAAAAAGTACAACTAATAAATAAAAAAAAAACAGAATTCCATTTTGTATAATATTATAATTACATTTGCCGCCTAAATATATAGAATGATGGATTTAAAAAAGAAAACCAACGAAATATACAGCCTCGATTCAAATGGTTATGAGTTAAAAAACCAATTCAATCCGGAAACGATTGAAAAAATGGCAGTACATTACAAAGAGATCTTAAAATTAATTGGCGAAAACCCTGACAGAGAAGGTTTATTAGACACTCCTGTAAGAGTAGCAAAAGCGATGCAATTTCTTACTAAAGGTTACAACGAAGATCCGAAAGAGATTCTGCTTTCAGCAAAATTCAAAGAGGATTATCGCCAGATGGTAATTGTAAAGGATATAGAGATCTATTCGATGTGCGAACACCATATGATTCCGTTTATCGGCAAAGCTCATGTAGCTTATATTCCTAACGAACATATTACCGGGTTAAGTAAAATAGCCAGAGTAGTGGAGGCGTTTGCACGAAGACTACAAATACAAGAACGTCTTACTACACAAATAAAAGACTGTATTCAAGATGCTTTAGACCCTTTAGGTGTTGCTGTTGTTGTAGAAGCAAAACACCTTTGTATGGCAATGCGTGGAGTGCAAAAACAAAACTCTGTTACAACAACATCCGATTTTACAGGAGTCTTTACACAAAGAGATACACGTGCCGAATTCTTCAGATTAATAGGAACTAATCTTTCTTAAACTCTATTGGTATAATATTTGATACAAAGATCGTAGAAATAAAAAATACTTTACTATGTTCAATAAAAATATAAGTGATTTTCAAAATGTACATGTAGAAGACAACTCGTCCGCTATATCTAAAACGTTTATGGCAAATGTTTTTAGTTGGATGGCAATAGCGTTAGCTATAACCGCTTTTGTAGCATGGCAATTTAGCAGCAGCCCTGCACTTATTGGCATGTTAATAACCGAAAGCGGAATATCAATATTAGGATGGATTGTGATGTTAGCTCCAATCGGTCTTGTTTTATTGATGTCAAGCAGGTACAATAAATTCTCGGCACAAACGCTTATGCTTATTTTTGGAGGATTCTCTATACTTATGGGTATGAGTTTAAGCTTTATTTTACTGATTTATACTGCCGCTTCGATATTTCAAACTTTCATAATTACTGCCGGCATGTTTGGTGTAATGGCTTTTTTGGGTTACACTACAAAAACAGACTTATCAAAGTTTGGTTCTTTAATGATGATGGGAGTTGTTGGAATTGTAATTGCCTCTTTGGTAAACTTTTTTATGCATAGCAGCACATTAGAATATATTATCAGTTTTGCCGGTGTAGTGATATTTACAGGCTTAACTGCATACGATGTGCAAAAATTAAAACGCATTGCAGCCGGCATACAGTACGGCTCACAGTCAGTTAGTAAACTTACAATTATGGGCGCACTAACATTATATCTCGATTTTATAAATTTATTTCTATTTTTGCTACGTTTTTTAGGCGATCGTAAATAACACCAAAAACCTAAACATTTAATTAACAAACATTCTTTATGAAAGCATATGTTTTTCCCGGTCAGGGAGCACAATTTGTAGGCATGGGTAAAGATCTTTATGAGAAATATCCTGCAGCAAAATCTCTTTTTGAAAAGGCGAATTCTATTTTAGGATTCCGTATCACCGACATAATGTTCGATGGTACAGATGAAGAGCTTAAACAAACAAAGGTGACTCAACCTGCCATCTTCTTACATTCTGTAATTCTTTCAATCATGTTAGGAGAAGAGTTTAAGCCCAACCTAGTGGCAGGACACTCTTTAGGTGAATTCTCTGCATTGGTAGCTAATAAAGCTCTCTCTTTCGAGGATGGCTTAAAACTTGTTAGCAAACGTGCTCAGGCAATGCAAAAAGCTTGTGAAAAAGAGCCTTCTACCATGGCCGCAATTATTGGTTTAGAAGACAAGGCTGTTGAAAATGTTTTAAAATCAATAAAAGAAATTGTTGTTCCTGCTAATTATAATAGCCCCGGACAGTTAGTTATTTCCGGTAGCATGAAAGGAATTGAAATAGCCATTGAAAAATTAAAAGAGGCCGGAGCAAAAAGAGCCCTTCCGTTAAAAGTTGGTGGTGCTTTCCACTCTCCTCTAATGGAACCTGCTCGCGCAGAATTGGAAGAGGCTATCCACAAAACAAAATTCTCAGACCCTATCTGCCCTGTTTATCAAAATGTAAGTGCACAATCGGTAAAAAATCCTGATGTAATAAAATCAAATCTTATTGCACAACTGACTTATCCGGTACGTTGGACTCAAACAGTACAGAATATGATTGCTGATGGCACTAAAGAATTTATTGAAGTAGGTCCGGGAAAAGTGCTTCAAGGATTAGCTAAAAAAGCAAAAAGAGATATCATAACTTCTAGCGCAGAAGCTTGATACAACTTATATAAAATCAAAAAGGCTGACACAAAATTTTGTGTCAGCCTTTTTTTTTGAGATTATTTTAATCCCAAAAGCAAATCATATTTCACTTATCTCTCTTGATATTGCTTTTCGTAATATTTTTTATAATCGCCCGAAGTAACATTATCAAGCCATTGTTCATTATCAAGATACCAAGCAACTGTTTTTTCAAGTCCCTCTTCAAATTGTAGCGAAGGAACCCAACCTAATTCGTTCTGTAGCTTTGTAGAATCTATAGCATAACGCAAATCGTGTCCGGCACGATCTTTTACATAAGTGATTAAATTCTCCGACTCACCCTCTGCCCTTCCTAATTTCTTATCAACAATTTTGCAAAGCATTTTTATCAGATCGATATTTTTCCACTCATTATGACCGCCAATATTATATGTCTCGCCAATTTTTCCATCATGATAAATAACATCAATAGCACGAGCATGATCTACAACCCATAACCAATCGCGTATATTCTCTCCTTTTCCGTAAACAGGAAGCGGTTTTTTATTACAAATATTATTAATAAACAGAGGTAATAACTTTTCAGGAAACTGAAACGAGCCATAATTATTAGAGCAATTACTAATCACAGCCGGCAAACCAAAAGTATCGGTATAAGCTCTTACAAAATGATCGGAGCTAGCCTTAGAAGCAGAGTACGGACTATGAGGATCGTAAGAAGTCTCCTCAGTAAAAAATCCTGTATCGCCTAACGAGCCATATACCTCATCGGTAGAGATATGATAGAAACGCTTTCCGTCAAAATTATCTTTCCAAATAAATTTAGCAGCATTTAACAGATTTACCGTTCCCACTACATTTGTAATAACAAATTCCATAGGATTAGAGATAGATCTATCAACGTGCGACTCGGCAGCAAGATGAATAACACCGTCAAACTGTTTCTCTTTAAACAGATTTAAGATAAATTCTGAATCATTAATATCGCCCTTTACAAACTCATAATTTTCAAGAGTCTCTATATCTTTCAAATTCTCAAGATTCCCGGCATACGTTAATTTATCCAGGTTGATAATTTTATAATCAGGATATTTATTAATAAAATGTCTGATAACATGCGAGCCAATAAATCCGGCACCTCCTGTAACAAGAATATTTTTTTTCATACAATCTATATGTTTTTTATACAACTACTTTTTCTTTTGCAAAGCTTTTTCCCAATTCCACGCTGTTTCCATCATTTCATCAAGACCTTTTTGTGCTTTCCAACCCAGTTCATCATTAGCAAAAGAAGTATCAGCCCAAACTGCCTCAACATCTCCGGCTCTACGATCAACAATTTTATAATTCAATTTTTCTCCTGTTACTTTCTCAAAAGAGTTTATCACTTCTAAAACAGACGATCCTTTACCCGTTCCAAGGTTAAATATCTCGAAATCCTTTTTACTATTTTTATTTACCATGCGGTTTACAGCAATAACATGCGCTTTAGCCAAATCCACCACATGAATATAATCGCGAATAGCAGTACCATCAGGAGTATTATAATCATCGCCAAAAACGCTTAGCTGCTCACGAATTCCTATCGCCGTTTGAGTAAGAAAAGGGATTAAATTATTTGGCACTCCCAAAGGGAGCTCACCAATAAGTGCACTTTCGTGCGATCCGATAGGGTTAAAATAACGTAATGCTATCGCCTTAAGATTTTTATTTGAATTAATAGTATCAAAAATAATATCCTCAGAAATTTGCTTTGTATTACCATATGGAGATATAGCCTTTTGAATAGGAGAATTTTCGGAAACAGGAAGCTTTTCAGGCTGTCCATAAACCGTACACGATGAAGAAAAAACAATATTTTCTATATCATGCATCTGCATATTACTAAGAATATTCATCAACGACACTAAATTATTATGATAATATTTCAGTGGTTCAGCAACCGATTCTCCAACTGCTTTATAAGCTGCAAAATGTATTATCCCACTAATATCACTATTTTCCTCGAAAAACTTATCTGTTCTTTCGGTATCACTAAGATTAAATTTCTCGAATGCAGGACGCTTTCCGGAAATTTTTTCGATATTGTCTAATACATTTTCATACGAATTGGAAAGGTCATCAACAATAACAACATCATAACCCTCTTTTTGAAGTTCGACAACCGTGTGAGAACCAATGTATCCGGTACCACCTGTAACAAGTATCTTCATATATTTTATTTTTTAAATAAAAAGGAACTCGCCTTTACAACCATACTTGTGCATATTAAAGAGTTAAATAAAGGCTCGCCTATCACTATTTTCTTTACGAGATGTAAATTTAGTTAAAAAATTAAACTTTCTCTACATTAAAATAAAATTTACAAACTAAATAGCGTTTGTCCATAATGTCCGCTATATTCGTTATTCCTGTCTTAAAAAACAGTCGTTTACTACAGTAAATTCCTAATCTTTAAAACCACAAAAGCCTCGGCAGCAAACATTCTGAACCAAACACTTTACTTTATAGACAGACACTAAACATAAGGAGCTATTTTTTGTGATAAAAAAAATAACATTTTTCTATACCTTTGTTAAAAGTCAAATAACATGGTAAAAAGAATTCTACAAATAACACTTCTGATTGTTCTGCCGTTTTTACTAAACGCGCAAATAAATATCATGAAACATTATACTGTAGAAAAGGGACTTGCAAATAACGAAGTATATCACGTAATTCAAGATTCTAAAGGTTATATGTGGTTTGCCACAAATGCCGGTCCATGTAAATATGACGGATACTCTTTTACCAATTACAATATTATAGATGGTATTTCCGACAATACAACTTTAGCTCTGTACGAAGACTATAAAGGACGCATTTGGTTTATATCTATAAGCTGCAAGCTAAATTATTTTTACAACGACAGTATATACAAATACGAATATAACGATAAAATCATTGAATCTTTATCGGGAAGCTATTTACCGATAAAAAATAGTTTTTATGTCGACAGCCTCGACAATGTCTATTTAGGTATTTCACACAAAGGAATCTACAAAATATCAAAAAAAGGGGAAATAGAAATTATCAATCAAACTACCGACAAAAAACTCAAAAATTTTGTACGATATTATGATAACGAAACCTCTATAAGATATTTCAGTCCCTATAATGATTCAATAGAAATTTACAATAACGACACTCCTAAAACCATCACAAATATACCCGGCTTAGCAATACCCGATATTGCAATTAGCTTTATCAAAAAACATCCTTACGACAATGGGTATTTTCTCTCTTCAAAAAATAATTTCTACTCTTTTTACAAGGACAAAATAGAATCACATAAATTTAAAAACAGAATAATATACTTTGATATCGATAAAAACAACAATATTTGGTTAGGACAGTCTCAAAATGGCATTGAAAAATATTCAAACGCAGATATCACTAAAAAAACAAATCATTATTTAAAAGGTAAATCCGTCTCCTCATTTTGTATCGATCGCGAAAACGGTACATGGTTCACAACTCTATATTCCGGGGTTTACTATTTACCAAAAGAGCAAATCACAAGTTATAAAAAAAATAACGGCATTCCCTTTAGTGCTGTTAATACATTAGAAAAAAACAACAACGACCTCCTTATTGGTTCAAATAAAAACACTCTTTTT
>JAYEOD010000385.1:0-2109 GCA_034722575.1 Bacteroidota bacterium
TGTACAGCGAAATAAGTGTATGAATTTATAAAAAGTATTGTGAATAAAACAGAATTTAATAAAATAAAGCAAAAGCTTGATAGTTCTAAAAATATCCTTATAACAGGTCATATGCGACCAGATGGTGATGCTGTTGGAGCTTCGATGGGGTTATATCTTTTTTTTAAAAAGAGTTATGAAAATGTTTTTGTAATGGTTCCTGACGCTTTACCCGACTCGTTGAACTGGACTCCTAATTCAAAGAGTTTTATTATTTTTGATAGGCCAAAATCAGGAGCTATTAAAACAATAAAAAAAGCAGATATAATATTCTCATTAGACTATAACTCTTTAAGTCGTGTTGGGGATATGGGGAAATATATTGCTGATAGTGATGCTTTAAAGGTTCTTATAGATCATCATCCACAACCACAAAAGGAAAAATTTGATATTTTGGATTCGGATATTACGGTCTCTTCAACATCTGAGTTAATATATAATTTTTTGGAGTTATTTGGTACGCCCGAATTAATTGATAAGGATATTGCCTCTTTATTATATCTTGGTATTATGACTGATACCGGGTCTTTTAGTTTTTCTTGTGATAAACCCGAAACATTTATTGTAGCTGCTAATTTGATAAAGCATGGTGCTGATTCTCGAGAAATACATAGTAGGGTTTATGATTCTAATACTGAAAATCGTTTACGTCTTATTGGCTATAGTATATATGAAAAATTGGAGGTGATGGATGAGTATTCTACGGCAATAATGTCTCTTACAAAGGGGGAGTTTAAAAAGTTTAAATCTAAAGATGGAGATACTGAAGGTCTTGTAAATTATGGTCTCTCTATTAAAAATATTAATTTAGCTGTGTTGTTTACAGAAAAAAATGGAGAGATAAGAATTTCTATGCGCTCTAAGTCGGGTTTTTCGGTAAATAGTTTTGCCAGAGAATATTTTAACGGTGGAGGTCATGAAAGGGCTGCCGGTGGTAGATCGCTATTGTCGATGTCAGAGACAATTAAGAAATTTAAGTCGTTGCTTCCTTTGTATAGTGGTGAGCTGAATTCGATTAATGAGTAATGTAGGTTTTATGAAACAAATAGTTGCTATAGTAGTTATGTTGCTTTTAGGTAGTCTTTTAGGTTGCAATAATAGTGATAATGAATTAAAGTCGCATAAGCCTCTATCTAAAAAGAGGCTTCAGGAGGCTTTTATATATGCTAATAAGAGTGCTATCAGGGTAGAGTCTGAAATGATTGATAATTATATTGAGCGTCATCAGTGGGAGATGAAACAGTCTTTATCAGGACTTAGGTACAGTATATATAGCAAGGGGGAAGGAAGGAGAGCAGAGAAGGGGCTTGTTTGTAAATTAAAATATACAATTGGATTGCTCGACGGTTCAATATGTTATTCGTCTGAAGAGGATGGGTATAAGGAGTTTGTTATTGGTAAGGGAAATGTGGTGAGTGGACTTGAAGAGGGTATTTTGTTAATGGCTGTTGGAGATAAAGCTGTTTTTGTAATTCCTTCTCATTTGGCTTATGGACTAATTGGCGATCAAGATAAAATAGGAAGTAAAGCTTCTCTTGTTTACAATGTTGAATTATTAGAGTTGGGTGAATAGTGACCAGTGTTACAAATGTAATCTGGATTTAGAAACGTAAACACATGAAAACATACTGAAATACAGCTGATTACAGTGTATTATTTATAATAATTCTTCTACTAGCGCAACTAATTCTTGTGGTAGAAAAGGTTTTGTTAGGTATTTATCTATACCGGCAGTTAAACATTGTTCTTTATTATGCTCTAAAACATAGGCTGTAATAGCTGCTATTTTCGAAGGTTTAAGTTTTTTCTGTTTCTCATACAGTCGTATTTTTTTAGTGGCTTCAAGTCCATCCATTAATGGAAGATTGATATCCATAAGAACTAAATCATAAGATTTCTTTTGAAATTTTTCTAACGCTATTTTTCCATTTTCTGCTAAATCAACTTTGTAGCCGGCCTTACTGAGTGTTGCAATAGCAAATTTTTGATTAAGGAAGTTATCCTCCACTAATAGGATTTGATAATTCTCTTTATTTTTTTTCTTTAAGGATTCTGCTTTTGTAATCTCTT
>JAYEOD010000386.1:0-2108 GCA_034722575.1 Bacteroidota bacterium
CAGAACAATTGTCTCCTCTTCCTGATGAGATTCTTTTTCAAGAAGGATTTTCTTTAAATCACTAATATCAATTTTTTCATCACTAATTTTTTGATACAAATCAATTGCCAACTTACATTTATAATGTTTTAGCAACTTATCAATAAGCACATCACTATATTCAATTTTCAACTGATTAAGCTTTCTTTTCAGAATTCCTTTTCCCAATTCAGCATCTTTATACTCTGTTTTACGAATTGAGCGACGAATTTTAGCCATTGTCCTACTCGAAGTAACAATACTTAACCAAGCCAATGAAGGAGATTGATTTTTTGAAGTCAGAATTTTTACTGTATCACCATTTTTTATATGATATTTTATAGAATAATTTTTTCCATTAATAATTGCTCCGGTACATTTATCTCCAACATTAGAGTGTATATGATATGCAAAATCGAGTACAGTAGAATTTGCTTTTAGCTTAAACAGATCGCCTGTAGGCGTAAAAACAAAAATAGTATCCCTATAAAGATCAATTTTTGTGGCATTACTTTTATCGAGATGAAAAAAGTCTTCCCGCTCCATAATTTCACGTATTCTAGCCATACGCTCCTCATTCGATTCTACTTTTTTACCCTCTTTATATTTCCAATGCGCTGCTTGACCGGTTTCTGCAATTTCATCCATTCGCTGAGTACGAATTTGCACTTCAACCCATTTATCACCCGGACCTTTTACTGTAGTATGCAGCGATTCATATCCTGTAGATTTTTTTGGCGTTGTAACCCAATCTCTGAGTCGTTTTGGATTAGGCTCAAAAATATCAGTAATAACAGAGTATATATTCCAGCAATCGGCTTTTTCGCTAACAACAGTATTTTTCAAAATAATTCTAATGGCAAAAACATCATAAATCTGTTCAAATTTAACTTTTTGATTTTGCATTTTTTTCCAGATAGAGTAAACAGATTTCGACCTACCTTTTATCTCTACATCATAATTATACTCTCTTATTTTATTATGAATAGGCATAATAAATTCATTAATATATGCCTCTCTCTCAAAAACATTTTTCTCCAAACTACGCTCAATACTTTTATACATCTCGGGTTCGGTATATCTCATAGCATTTTCTTCAAGCTCTGTTTTAAGGTTATATAAACCTAAACGGTGAGCCAGAGGAGCGTACAAATGAAATGTTTCGTCAGCATATCGCAACTGTTCTTTTCTGCTATATGCATCAAGATTTCGCATCAGATCTACTCTATCGACTAATCGTAAAAGAATAACACGTATATCATCGGATAATGAGAACAAAAAATTTCTAAAATTTTCGGAAAAGAGAGATGGCTTATCGATATGAATACCGGATAATTTCTCATATCCTTTTATCAAATCTGTAACCCCCCTACCAAACTCTTTCTCTATTTCAGATAGAGAGACATCACTCTCGCGCAAAATATTATGAAACAGAGCTGCTACTATAGATGTTTTACCAAGCCCAATTCTATCAACAGCAATTCGAGCCACTTCAATTAGATGAAAAATATTTAAACGGCCATCTTTACGTCGCTTACCCGACTGATTTTCTACAATAAAACTTATTGCTTTACGAATTATTTTTTCATCTCCGGCAAGCAAAATATTTTTTGCAGCATATAAAAGTAAATTTTGTTCCTCTTCAATTCTCTTTAATTCTTCTTTAGTTATCATCATATAAATCACTTCTTATACCGTTATCAATATACAAAAAAAAACGTCTGCAGATAACACCACAGACGTTTTTAAAATATATTTAAATATCTTATGAATTATCCTTTTTTGGTCCTCTAGGCTTATTACCAGATTTTTTAGGCGGTTCAGAAATTGAATTTCTCATAGAGGTATCTGCTTGGATATTGTCTAAACGATAATAGTCCATCACGCCAAGTTTACCATTAACAAGAGCTTCGGAAAGAGCTTTAGGAATTTGCTTTTCAGCCATAATAACTGCGGCACGTGCGTCCTGTGCTTTTGCTTTCATCTCTTGTTCCAATGCAATAGCCATTGCTCTGCGCTCTTCGGCTTTTGCTTGTGCAATATTTTTATCAGCATCAGCTTGATCCATTTGTAATACGGCACCGATATTT
>JAYEOD010000387.1:0-2104 GCA_034722575.1 Bacteroidota bacterium
CTGCAATTTATTGCTCTTATTGCAAATGATACCGAGAAAAATATCCTTGTTTTATCGCATTTGTTAGATAAAACTGATAATAAAGAGTTGCTGTCGTTAACGCCAAAAATAAGTGCCTTGCATATCTTCGAAAGAGAGATTTGTGAAAATTATGGCATCCGTTTTAACGGCCACCCATGGTTAAAACCTGTTCGTTATCCTTATAATAGAGCAGATAAAAATCTTAGCATAAACGATTATCCATTCTATAAAATCGAAAGTAAAGAGCTGCACGAAGTTGGTGTTGGACCTATACACGCAGGTATTATTGAGCCCGGACATTTTCGGTTTATCTGTAATGGCGAAAATGTTTTGCATCTCGAAATACAATGCGGCTGGCAACATCGTGGTGTGGAGCAGTTGATGTTGCAAAAAAATACTCTGCTTAAACGAAATATTTTGGCAGAATCTATTGCAGGAGATACTGCTGTTGGTCATAGTTTGGCATTTGCTCACTCTATGGAATCGCTTGCCAAAATAGATGTTAGTGAACAACTATCTGTTGAGCGAGCTATTGCTCTTGAACTGGAACGTATTGCTATTCACGTTGGTGATATTTCTGCACTGTGTACTGATGTGGCGTATAGCTTAGGAGCTAATATTTTTGGAATACTGCGTACCGGTATTATTAATTTTACTCAATCGTGGTGTGGAAATCGTCTAGGAAAAGGAATGATAAGAGTAGGAGGGACAAATAATCCTTTTAATAACGAACTGAAAAAGAATTTACTGAAATTATTTGACGAATTTGAATTTCAGTTTAATGAATTGGCACACCGTACTTATCGCTTGCCAAGTGTAGAAAATCGTTTCGACGATATTGGGACAATTACCGAGAAACAAGCCGCAACTTTAGGCGTTGTGGGTATGGTTGCGCGATCGACAAATATTTTAAGGGATACTCGCTTAACGCATCCTTTTGCAGGATTTGAAAAATATCCGTATCAGCCTGTTGTATTGCCTAAAGGCGATGTGTTTTCACGCTTCTTGCTACGAAGAAAGGAGATAAAACAGTCTGTTGCATGGATTAAAAATGTGTTGGATAATGAGAATTTTGATGCTCCTATTGAAAAATCGGTTGCAAAGGTTCAGCTAATGCCAAATATGTTAACAGTGTCGTTAACAGAAGCCTGGCGTGGCGAAATTTGTCATTGTGCTATTACTGATAAAAATGGAGATTTGAGCTTTTATAAGGTGAAAGACCCGTCTATGCATCACTGGAAAGCCCTGGAATTCTCTTTAAGAAATCTTGAGATTTCTGATTTCCCGATTAATAATAAAAGCTATAATTTAAGCTATTGCGGTTCCGATTTATAAAAGATTTGATATGTTACAAGAGATAAAAATTATAAAGCATAACGGAAAACAATTTATTCCCGATCCTACTACCGTTGTTGTGCCTAGCCCATTTCGCGGCAGACCGGTGATAAGTTTAAAAAAAGTTGACGAAAATGAGTTGATAGATTGTTGTCCTGTTAATGCAATTTCAGGCAGTCCGGTTACTATCGATTTAGCAAAATGTTGCTTCTGTGGTGAGTGTGCTGTTCGGTTTCCCGATAAAATAAAGTTTACTAACGATCATAAAATATCTACCAATAATTGCGATAGATTAATTATAAAAGAGGGACAGACCGAAAATATCCGTTGCGATCAATCTCTTATTAAAAAAGAGATAAAGAAAATATTCGGACGCTCATTAAAGCTGCGACAGGTGTCGGCAGGTGGAGATAACTCTGCCGAATACGAACTGAATGCAAGTGGTAATGCCAATTTCGATATGGGACGTTATGGAATTGAATTCGTAGCATCGCCACGCCATGCCGATGGGATTTTGGTGACAGGTCCCATTACACAAAATATGGCTGAAGCATTACAAATTGCTTATGATGCCGTACCTTATCCTAAGCTTTTTATCCTTTGCGGTACTGATGCTATCAGCGGTGGAATATTTGCCGATAGTAAGGCTCTTAACAGAAAAATTCTAAAAAATATTAAAGTGGATTTATATATACCGGGAAACCCTCCCCATCCATTAACAATAATAAATGGACTTTTGGATTTGATC
>JAYEOD010000388.1:0-10713 GCA_034722575.1 Bacteroidota bacterium
TTTTTTGTTGTTCTTTTGCCTTGACGCAAAAGAACCAAAAAGTCAAGGCTTACATAAAAATATCATCCATCTCTTTGCAATGCCTAAGTTCGGCCGGGTGATCTTCGAACAAGTTCTCAGCTTCCCGATCTCTCTAAGGCATAGCTTTGAGCTGAATAATATTTTTCTGAATGCCAATCTTAACTCATTAGTTATTTTTTTGATCCATTGAAATGGGTTGTCTTATTCGATCAATCGATCTCAACCTCCTCGTTCTCCGAAGCGAAAGCGAAGGAGAAAACCTCAACCTTAATCAATCAATCAATCAACCAATCATTCATTCAATCAATCATTCAATCATTCAATCAATCAATCAATCAATCAATCAATCATTCAATCAATCAACCAATCAATCAACCAATCGCACCTAAGACGGCATAATCAACCATTAAACAAGTGGTTTTTAAATGAGTATATCACGTTAAAAATTGATTTTATTAAATAGACAAAATTCTTTAACTTTGCATAAAAATCGCATATGAAGACCAAACAAGAGATAGTTAAAAATTGGTTACCCCGATATACAGGAACAAATATAGAAGATTTTGGAAAACACATACTATTAACAAACTTTAATAATTACGTTGAGATATTTGCTAAAATCGAAAATGTTGAGATAAAAGGTGCTGACAAACCTATGCCTAATGCAACATCAGGAGATATTACTATAATAAATTTTGGAATGGGTAGTGCTAATGCGGCAACTGTAATGGATTTATTAAGCTCAATAGAACCGAAAGCATGTCTATTTTTAGGAAAATGCGGTGGATTAAAACACATTAACAGATTAGGCGATTTAATACTTCCTATTGCAGCAATCAGAGGAGAAGGAACATCAACAGACTATTTCCCTGTAGAGATCCCGGCTTTACCGGCATTTAATTTGCAGAAAGCCATTTCCACTACAATTCGCGACCATTCCAGAGACTATTGGACAGGTACAATTTATACTACCAACCGTAGAGTATGGGAGCACGATAATGAATTTAAGAAATACCTTACAAAGACTCGTGCCATGGGAATTGATATGGAAACAGCAACAATTTTTATGGTAGGATTTGCTAATCAGATACCTACAGGGGCTTTATTATTAGTGTCGGATCAGCCAATGATTTCTTCCGGTGTAAAAACAGAAGCTTCTGATAAAATAATAACTGAAAATTATGTGGACGATCATATTCAAATAGGTATTGACTCTCTTCACCAGTTAATTAATAACGGAGCAACTGTAAAACATCTAAAATTCAACTAAATCGCCAGCCTAAAAAATACGTTCATGACCACTCAAGAGATCATTGGTAATATTAAAAAAAAGATATATCACCCAATATATTTATTGCATGGTGCAGAGCCATTCTTTATAGATCAAATTTCAGATTATATAGAGGACAACGCACAAGAGGAGGAGTTCAAAGCCTTTAACCAAACTGTTGTTTATGGTAAAGATGTTGATATTTCTAATCTAATAAGCATAGCGCGACAATTTCCCATGGGCGCACCATTTCAGGTTATTATTGTTAAAGAGGCTCAGGATATAAAAAAAATAGAAGAATTGGAGAGATATGCTGAAAAGCCTGCTAATTCAACTATTTTGGTTTTATGTTATAAACATAAAAAGCCGGATAAAAGGACACGCTTTTATAAATTTATTGCGAAAAACGGAGTAGTTTTTGAGGCAAAAAAAGTTTATGATAACAAAATACCTGCTTGGATAACACAGTATTTAAAAGAGAGAGGACATGAAATAAATATTAAAAGCACACATCTGCTTAACGAATATTTAGGTAACGACTTAAGTAAAATCACTAATGAGCTGGACAAATTGCTTATTAACATCCCGAAAGGAGAAAAAATTACCGAAGAGGATATTGAGAAGAATATAGGTATTAGTAAAGATTATAATATTTTTGAATTACAAGATGCCCTTGCCAGAAAAGATGTGCTAAAAGCTAACAGAATAATTAATTACTTTAAATCCAATCCGAAAGAAAATCCCCCGGTAAAAACAGTTACCATATTATACTCATTTTTCATTAAAGTTTTTCAGTATCATTTTGTTACCGACAAAGCAGACAACAGTGTTGCTGCTAAATTAGGCGTTGCTCCATTCACTGTTAGAAATTTCAGAACCACAGCAGGAAATTATAGCACAAAAAAACTTTCGACAGTAATGGCACTCTTACTCGAATACGATTTAAAAGCCAAAGGAGTAAACAACATCAGCACCGATGGCGGAGAGCTGATTCGTGAATTAGTATATAAAATATTACATTAATTTATTCTTTACCATTACTGTACATTTCATTAATCAGATCAGTATATTTTTTATGTAGTACTTTTCTTTTCAATTTTAGTGTAGGAGAGAGTTCGTTTGTAGCTACAGACCACTCATCAGAAACCAGATAAAAAGCCTTTACACTATCTACTTTATCAAAGTTTTTGTTATATTTATCAACCTCTTTTTGTACTCTATTAATAACCACGTCCCTCTTTACCATCTCAATATCAGAAGAATAAGCTATATTTTTTATCTTACACCACGATTTAAAATGCACCATATTAGGAACAATTATTGCGCCTGTAAACCTCTGATTTTCCCCAACAACAATAATATTATCAATAAAAGGCGATTCTTTTATTTTACTCTCAACTACCTGGGGGGCAACATACTTGCCTCCGGATGTTTTAAACATCTCCTTTTTTCTATCAGTAATTCTTAGATACTTACCATCTTCAAGACGACCAATATCACCGGTATGCAACCATCCTTCCGCATCAATAATTTCTGCTGTTTGCTCCGGATTATTATAATATCCCTTCATTACATTAGGACCTTTACAAAGAATTTCCCCATCGTCAGCAAATTTTACCTCAACGCCCTTTAATATAAGACCTACAGTGCCAATTTTTATACCATTATCGTAAGTACTTACCGCTATAACAGGCGAAGTTTCAGTAAGTCCATAACCTTCCATTACATCAATACCGGCAGCCCAAAAAGTACGAGATATTTTACTTTGCAACACAGCACCACCCGAAACAACAAGTTTCATTTTTCCACCTAAAGCAGCTCTGATATTTTTATAGACTAAAAAATCGGCCAACTTCAATTGAAATTTATAATACAAACTCTTTTTGGTATGATGGTCGAATTTCTCGGCAACCCCTAAAGCCCAATAAAAAATCATTTTCGACAATAAAGGAAGATCTCTAGCCTTATCTACAATCTTATCGTAGCTTTTTTCAAGAACCCGAGGCACAGAACAAAACATTTCAGGCTTCACCTCTTTTAAGCTTTCACTAATCAAATTGATTGACTTGACATAATAAACCGAAATACCTTCGTATTGATAAACATAACCCAACATACGTTCATATACATGACATAGCGGCAAAAAACTTAACGCTGTCTTAATCGGATTTTCCCATAATACAGGAACACAACCATAAAAATTACTTACAAAATTTCTATGCGTCAACATCACACCTTTTGGAGTTCCTGTTGTGCCGGAGGTATATATAATAGACATTACATCTTGTGCAACAATAGTTGCTTTAATTTGTTCAATTTTTTGTGATGCGATATTTTTTCCTTTATCAAGAAATTCACTCCACGAATCAACGCCATCTATTTTATCATCAACACAAACTACATACTCTATTTTTTCATTAATAGCAGGTTTAATAAAATCATAAAACACGCTATCGCTAAAAAACAGAGCTTTAACATCTGCATCAGCAAAAATATGTTTAAAATTTTCGATACTGATAGTTGGATAAATAGGAACATGCACCGCCCCTACCTGTTGCAATCCCATATCAATAAAATTCCACTCGGGACTATTACTAATAACAGTAGCAATTTTATCATCTTTTTTAATACCAAGAGATAGCAGTGCAGTACTTACCTGATTTACTTTTTCGATATATTCGGCAGCAGAATAAGTTTTCCAAACACCACCCTCTTTATAACCAAAAGCATCACTTTTATCTTTAAAAGTAGTTTTATACCTATTTAAGATATCAAAAATTCGATAATCACTATCCATCCTATTACAATTCTAATTAAACATCTTATCAACACTAGTCTTGTATTGTTTACAAATAATATTTCTTTTTAATTTAAGTGAAGGAGTCAACTCTCCGGAAGCAATACTCCACGAATGGTCAATAATTTCAAATTTCTTTACTTGTTCAAAGTCGCCTAATCTCTTATTAAAAAGATTAATCTCCTTACCTATTCTCGTTTTTATTTTGGGTAATTCAACTAAATCAGTATTATTAGTATAAGAGTAACCTTTAATTTTACAGTATGAATAAAGGTAATCGAAATCGGGAACAATAATAGCTCCGGCAAATTTCTGATTTTCTCCAACAACCAAAGCCGACTCAATAAAAGGAGACTCTTTTAAAATATTCTCTATCATCTCAGGGCTGATATATTTTCCGAAAGAGCTCTTAAATATAACCTTTTTTCTACCTGTAATTTTTAATTGGCCCTCAATCTCTATATGACCAATATCACCGGTATGAAACCAACCATCTTTATCAATTATTTCATCAGTTTTTTCCTGATCTTTATAATAACCGAGCATAACATTTGGTCCTTTTGCAAGAATCTCACCATCCTCAGCAATTTTAATAGTAACCCCTTCTAGAATCGGTCCAACAGTACCAAATTTAATTCCATTTTTTTCAAAATGACCAACAGCAATAACAGGAGATGTTTCTGTAAGACCATACCCCTCAACAACAGGTATTTTAGCAGCCCAAAAAATCCTTCCCAAACGAGCTTGCAAAGCAGCACCACCGGAGATAATTAATCCCATTTCGCCGCCCATTACGGCTCTCCATTTACTAAAGACCAATTTATCAGCAATTTTCAATTGCTGTAGATACAACCAACTATTATTATCGTAATCATACTTCAGCCCCAAATTTACAGACCAGAAAAAAATCATCTTTGAAACGCCTTTCAGTTTACGTCCTTTCATTATGATTTTATCATAAATCTTTTCAAGAAGTCGCGGTACCGATCCCATCAAATGAGGTTTAACATCTGCCATATCCTTAGTTATTGTACCAATACTCTCGGCATAATAAATAGAGACCCCTAGAAATTGAGACATATAATTAATAACACGTTCATACACATGACTTAAAGGAAGAAAACTTAAAGACCTGCTATTATGATCAACGCGAGGTATTTTTGCTACACTCTTTACATTAGATAAGAAATTATTATGCGAAAGCATAACTCCTTTCGGAAATCCTGTTGTTCCGGAAGTATAAATAATACTACACAAATCATCAGTCACCACCTCTTCTTTTCTTCTATCAAGAAGATCTGCATCACGAAAATCGCTACACGACTCAATCAACTCATTCAAAGTAGAATGGTTATCAAGTTTAGCAAAACTATATATCTCCTTAATATTATCTACATCAGGAAAAATATGCGCTATCTTATTCAGCAAGGCTTGTCCTTCAACAAAAACATATTTTACTTCGGCATGAGTAAGAATATATTTATAATCTGATTCGCTAATTGTAGGATAAATAGGAACATGAACAGCACCAATTTGCATCACTGCCATATCAATAAAATTCCACTCGGGACGATTATTAGATATTGTAGCAATTTTGTCTTGAGGTTGCACGCCTAATTTTAAAAGGGCAAAACTAATTTTATCAACAATATCAGCATACTCTTTAACAGTGTATTCTCTCCATTTCTTATTCTCTTTCCTTACAAATACAATATTATCTTCCCCAAAACTTTTTCTATTGTACTCAATCAAGTCAAAAACCCTAGTCACTTCCATCTGTTTCCCCGTTTAATTAACACTAACTAGTGTTTGTCCATAATATCCGCTCTCTTCGTTATTTTTGTCTTAAAAAACAGTCATTTACTACAGTAAACTCCTAATTTTTAAAACTACGAAAGCCTCAACAGCGAACATTCTGAATCAAACACTTGACTTTATAGACAAACACTAACTAAAAACCAATCAAAAACTTTACACTCTTAACTACATCATACTGTTTCTAAAGCAATTTTAATCATATTATCTAGCGAAAGCTGTCGTTGCTGAGCCGTTGCATGCTCATCAGTAATCAAATTATCTGTAACCGTTAATATTGATAAAGCATTAACACCAAACTTAGCAGCTAAGGTGTATAACGCAGTTGTTTCCATCTCTACAGCAAGTATTTTATGCTCAATAAATTTCTTATAATAATCTACCGGAGCCTCATCAACATAAAAAACATCTGAGGTTAAAATATTTCCAACATGATGTTTAATATTTTTTGCCTGAGTAATTTCCTGAGCTTTTTTCAGAAGAGAAAAATCTGCTAATGCGGCAAAATCCATCCCTCCAAAAGTAATTTTATTAATAGCAGAATCTGTTGAAGCACCCATTGCAAGGATAACATCCATTAAATCAACATCTTTCTGAAAACTACCGCAAGTACCTATTCTAATAATATTTTTAGCATGATACTCATTTATCAACTCATGAACGTAGATACTAATAGAAGGCACACCCATTCCGGAACCCTGTACAGAGACTTTTGCTCCTTTATACAAACCCGTATAACCGAACATATTTCTCACCTTATTATAGCACTTCACATTTTCCAGATAATTTTCTGCAATATACTTCGCTCTAAGCGGATCGCCTGCCATCAATACGTGTTCCGCTATTTCTCCTTGTTTTGCCTCGTTATGTATACTCATATAAATATGCTAATATATAAATTATTTTACTTTCTCAACCCATTTTTTCGCATTTACAAATGCTTCTATCCAAGGAGTAACCTCATCTTTCCTTTCGGGATAACTAGCCCATTGCCACGACATTATTGATCTTTCGAGATGTGGCATCATTGCTAAATGACGACCATTATCAGATACTACTGCCGCTGCATTATAATTTGATCCGTTTGGATTTCCCGGATACTGGTTATAAGAATATTTTCCTACAATATTATATCTCGATTCTTCATAAGGAAATTTAAATTTACCTTCACCGTGAGCAACCCATACACCAAGCTTAGTATTTCCGAGAGATCTCAACATCACAGAATTATTTTCAGGAATATCCATTGTAATGAAATTCGACTCAAATTTTCCTGAGTCATTATGAAGCATCTTTGTTTTTTTAGTATGCTTAGGATTAATAAGCTCTAACTCTATCATTAACTGACATCCGTTACAAACGCCAAGACTCAAAGTATCTTTACGTGCATAAAAATCATCTAATGCAGCTTTAGCTTTCTCATTATACAAAAATGCACCTGCCCATCCTTTAGCAGATCCTAACACATCAGAATTTGAGAATCCACCAACAAAAACAATCATATTAACATCTTCCAGAGTTTCTCGTCCGGAAATAAGATCTGTCATATGAACATCTTTCACATCAAACCCTGCTAAATACAACGAGTAAGCCATCTCTCTATCGCCATTAACACCTTTCTCACGAATAATAGCTGCATTTATATTACTCTTAACACGTCGCCCGGTATTAATATTATATAAAGAAGTTTTTCCATTAAAATCGCTTGGGAAAACAAAATTACGATTTTGGAATTTATAATTCTCGAATCTCTCTTTTGCCTTAAAGTCTCCGGATTGTTTTTTATCCAATAAATAACTCGATTTAAACCAAACATCTCGGAGTCTGTTTACATCAAGATCATAAGATTTATCTCCATTCTTTAAAATAAACTGTCGCTCTTTTGTTACATTACCAATAACATAATAAGGCACTTTTAAATCATCAAGAATCCTTTTTGCTTTTTTAGCATCTGCTAACTGTATAATTACGCCAGGATTTTCGCTAAACAGCAATTTCACAATATCTTTCTCAGCAATAACCGAAAGATCGAGATTCATACCCGGTTTATTATCAGCAAAAAGCATTTCCAACAATGTAGTAATCATTCCACCGGCAGAGATATCGTGACCCGCAGTTACAAGTTCTTCATTAATCAGCTCCTGTACTGCCCTAAAAGCTCTTTTAAAATGGAATGCATCCTTCACATCAGGAGAATCTGCTCCAATTTTATTAACTACCTGAGCAAAACTACTTCCGCCAAGAGAAAACTCATCAGCAGAAAAATCAATATATAATAATTCAGTATCACCAATATTTTTAACTACCGGAGTTACAGTTTTATGAACATCTTTTACTTCGGCTACAGAAGAAATAATTACAGTACCGGGAGCATAAACTTTGTCATTTTTATACTTCTGAGTCATAGAAAGAGAATCTTTTCCTGTAGGGATATTAATTCCCAAGCTCACAGCAAAATCACTAATTGCACTCACCCCTTCATAAAGTCTGTAGTTCTCACCCGGATTTTTTGCCGGCCACATCCAGTTAGCACTTAAAGAGATATTTTTTAATCCGGTAGTAAGATTAGCCCAAACCAAATTTGTTAGCGATTCGGCAATAGACAAGCGAGATCCTTTAGCAGGATCTATCAATCCACTAATTGGGGCGTGTCCGATAGAGGTAGCCATACCTTTTTTTCCACGATAATCCATTGCTACCACAGCAACATCATTTAAAGGCAATTGCAAAGGTCCTGCACATTGCTGATGAGCTATTTTTCCGGTAACAGATCTGTCAACTTTATTTGTTAACCAATCTTTACATGCTACTGCCTCAATTTGCAAAACATCTTCAAGATACTCTTCAAATTCCGATTCGCTATAAGAGACTTTTTCAAAAGACGATTCTTGCGTTGTATCTTCCAGTACAGTGCGAGGTGGTTTTCCAAACATATAAGCCAAGTCCAAATCAATAGGATTCGCTCCACTTTTTTTATCTTCGAAAGTAAATTTCATATCACCGGTAGTAACACCCACATTATAAATAGGAGCACGCTCTCTATCGGCAACTCTTTTAAGCAAATCATAATCCTTTCCTTTCATAATAAGTCCCATTCTCTCTTGCGACTCATTACCAATAATCTCTTTTGCTGAAAGAGTAGGATCTCCTACAGGTAATTTATTTAAATCTATTTTCCCTCCGGTCTCTTCTACCAATTCCGACAAAGAATTCAGGTGCCCACCTGCGCCATGATCGTGAATAGAAACAATAGGATTAATACCGGCTTCTGCCATAGCTCTAATAGCATTAGCAACACGCTTCTGCATTTCAGGATTAGAGCGTTGCACTGCATTCAGCTCAATCTGATTGGCAAATTCTCCGGTAGAAACAGAAGATACAGCACCGCCGCCCATTCCAATACGATAGTTATCGCCACCTAAAAGAACAACAATATCGCCAACATCAGGTTTATCCTTTAAAGCATCACCTTTACGGGCAAAACCAACTCCACCGGCTTGCATAATCACTTTATCGTAACCATACTTTTTATTATTCTCTTCATGCTCGAATGTAAGCACACTACCACAAATTAACGGTTGTCCGAATTTATTACCAAAATCGCTGGCACCATTCGATGCTTTAATTAAAATCTCTTCCGGCGATTGATACAACCATGGTCGTGGAGCAATATCTTTTTCCCACGAACGATTCTCTTCAGTTCGAGGATAAGCAGTCATATATACCGCAGTACCTGCAATTGGCATACTGCCTTTACCACCCGCCATGCGGTCGCGAATTTCGCCTCCTGTTCCGGTAGCTGCACCATTAAACGGCTCTACTGTAGTAGGGAAATTATGTGTTTCTGCTTTAAGCGATAAAACCGTTTCAATATCAGTCACCTCAAAAAAGTCTGCTTTATCCTGTGTAGCAGGAGCAAATTGCTCTACTTTAGGGCCTAAAACAAAAGCCACATTATCTTTATATGCCGAAACAATATTATTAGAATTTTCTATAGAAGTCCTTTTTATCAAAGAAAAAAGAGACTCTTTCTTCTCTTTACCATCAATAATAAATGTTCCGTTAAATATCTTATGACGGCAGTGTTCTGAATTCACCTGAGCAAATCCATAAACTTCTCCATCTGTTAAATTACGTTTTATCTTTTTACTAACGCCTTCAAGATACTCTACCTCATCACTACTCAAAGCAAGCCCCTCTTCAGAGTTATACTTTGCAATATCTTCAATAAAAAGCACTGGTTCCGGTTTAATATCGATTTTAAAAATATCCTGATCGATTTTAGAATAAACCACCTGAAGCATAGGGTCAAAAGCGGGATTCTCTTTCTTTGAGATAATAAATTCCTCAATACGCTCTACACCTTCAACACCCATATTCTGAGTAATTTCTACGGCATTAGTACTCCACGGTGTAATCATCTCTTTACGAGGGCCAACAAATACGCCCTCTATTACTTTATTTAAGACAATTGTGGCATTACCAAACAACCAACTCAATTTCTCTTTGTTTTCTTTTGTAAGGTCAAGCTGCGTTTTCACAGCATAGTACCTATCAGAGCTTTTATAAAACAGAACCATCAGTTATAATATTTTTTTTGCAGTTAGAAAGCACAAAGATAAAAATTTACAGCACTTAACATGACGAATGATAAATTACGAATCTCTTAAATTATAAATTTAACCCTACTAAAGAAAATCACTCTTTCAATTAACTGGATAGAATCTAAATTAATACATATATACAGTATTGTTTAAATAGTATTTTTTTCACTACACAAAAAAACTATTTTTGCATTAGTTAAAATATT
>JAYEOD010000389.1:0-2095 GCA_034722575.1 Bacteroidota bacterium
TTAAAGTGTTGATGGCTGTTTGCAACGAACTATCTTCGTTAACATATAGAGCGAAAATTTCTGTCGATAATTCCTGTGCCGAAGCCTCTTGTTGTAGTTGAGTTGCTGCAGTATTAATAATTCTGACTAATTCTTCACGGGCATTTTTAATATTTATCCATGCTTGTTTCGAGATATACAACTGCTGCGATAGGTTATGTTCAAACTCATTTCTGATATCTACTAATAGCGCCGAGTGTAAATCTGTAGCACTCATTGTTGGTGTTATTACCCGAAATATCATGCTCGATGGAGAGATCCTTTCCAGTAGCAAAATCATTCTTTCGTAGGCTTGTAAACGAATTGGGACAATAGTTTTATTATTCTGAGCCTTTAAATCAATAAGCTTTTCTCTGCTTTTCTCTTCCACGAATTTTTTTAATAAAAAGTAGAATGTTGCAGCAATTATAACTGCCGGAATTAATGAGAATAATAATATCCAGATATCCATATAGTTTACTATTTTCTTTGTATTGCATCTAAATTAACCCTTAAACGGAATTCAAAAGTATTTTGTCCGACAAATGTACCAACAAAAAATATTAATTAATTACTTTTGTGAGATAAAAATAAAAACAACAACAAAAAATAACAACAAAATGAACATTCTATCAGATAGAATAAATACACTGTCAGAATCGGAAACATTAGCTATGGCTCGGCGTAGTAGAGAGCTGTCGGCTAAAGGAGTTGACGTGATAAATTTAAGTATAGGACAACCCGATTTTAATACGCCTGATTTTATTAAGGAGGCCGGAAAAAGTGCTATCGACGAAAATTATACTACATATACTCCTGTAGCAGGTTTTGATGAGCTGCGCGAAAAGGTGGCTCAAAAACTCGCACGCGATAATAATTTAAATTATACTGCTTCGCAAGTTGTAGTATCTACCGGTGCTAAACAGGCTTTGGCAAATGCTATTATGAGCCTTGTAAATCCCGGCGATGAGGTTATCGTGCCTACACCATATTGGGTGTCGTATCGCGAGTTGATAAAACTTGCCGAAGGAAAAGCGGTTTACATTCCTACAAAAATCGAAAATGATTTTAAGATTACGCCTGACGAATTAGAGGCTTCGATTACAGATAAAACAAAAATGTTTTTGTTTAATTCACCTAATAATCCATCCGGAACTATTTATACTAAGGAGGAATTGAGTGCTCTTGCTGATGTATTCGCAAAGTATCCTAACATATTTATTATTTCTGATGAAATTTATGAGCTTATTAATTTTGAAGGAAAGCATGAAAGTATTGCACAGTTTGACACAATAAAAGATCGTGTAGTTATTATTAATGGCGTTTCTAAAGCCTTTGCTATGACAGGCTGGCGTTTGGGATACAGTGTTTCAAATCTCGAAATAGCAACGGCGTGTAATAAATATCAAGGGCAAATTACTTCCGGTACGTGCGCTATCTCGCAACGAGCGGCTATTAAGGCTTTGGAGGCAGATCCTTTTACTCTAAAAGAGAGTAAAGAGATGTTAGCTTCATTTCATAAAAGAAGAGATATTCTTATCGATGGACTGAACGGAATTGAAGGGTTTAAGACAAATGTTCCTCCTGGAGCGTTTTATGTTTTTCCCGAAATTTCAGCTCTCTTTGGTAAAAAATATAATGGAAAAGTAATAAAAGATAGTATTGATTTCTGTGATCTTGTTCTTGATGTAGCTCATGTGGCTATTGTGCCGGGTTCCGCTTTCGGCGATGCGAACTGTGTTAGGTTTTCTTACGCTGCATCAGAAAAAAATATCTTAGAGGCTGTTTTACGAATTAAGAATTTAACTGAGAAATTTGAGTAGTTTTTAACTATAATAACGATATATAAACCCTGTTTCTTTTTTTTGATGAAACAGGGTTTTGTTTTATGGCTCTATGTTGTTTGTAGTGGGTTTTATTAAACGCCAACTTATTATAGGAAGACATGGCATTCAACATACAACACTCAACATACAATATTCAATTTTCATTATTTTTGCATATTCGACTTTCTTTTAACTCTTTTAGAATTATTTTCAGTTTATGAACAAAATCTTTCCTTGATTCTGCACTTTGA
>JAYEOD010000390.1:0-2095 GCA_034722575.1 Bacteroidota bacterium
ATCTCTTTTAAAATTGAGTGTTTGTGTTGTTTTATTTTTTTTGGAGTGTTATCTAACAATTGAATATACAGATTATCGCTTTTTGTATAGTATGGCGTTTTGTGCCCTGAGTCTAAGGTTATATTGTAATTTACCGGATTTAGAGTGCAATTGTATTTTCTTAATAATTTACAAGCTCCATTGGCTAATACTTGGTATATGGAATGGTCTCCTTCGTTATTATTAATATACTCGTAGCGTATTTCGTTAATGCTGAAATGATCTATTTTTCTTGAGTTGTTAATTCCAAAAATCTCTTCGTCTTGTTTTACCTCTATTTGGTTGTTAACAATATTGTATCGCAGAGCTAGAATGGAGGTCTCTTTCCCGTTTGCCAGATAAATTTGTCCCATCATAAATTCTTCTGTCAGATATGGATTGCCTTCAATAGGATTTAGTGTAGCATTGTTATCTACCCTTATTAATATTGTTCCTTTTGTATGACTTACAAGTTCAACAAATATTGGGGTTTTACCCGATGTGGTGAATTTATTTTCTTGTGAGAGTGATAATAAAGGCAGTAGAGTAATTAGTAGAATAGTTGTTAGTTTGTTTTTCATGATTTAGATTTTTTCATAATTTAGATAAAAATACTATTTTTTTTGTTTTAAATGCGAATTTATTGTTATTTATTTCGCATAATTTATGGCTGTTGATAGATATTTGTTTGTTATACCAATTAAACATCAAAATTATCTGTAAATCCATGGCAAAAAAAAGCCGCTACAAATTATTTTGTAACGGCTCTATTGGTTTGTTATTTATTAAATTTTTATATTAGTCATCTTTTCAGTTACATTATAATCGTATTCCGGATATTCATATATACTCATCCTCTCTTCGGTAGAACCTGCAGAATAACCATATGTTGAAATATATTGGTGAGTATCCTCTCCAATTTCATTTAACTGACGTAGCAACTCGCCCATAGATTTTGATTCGATAATAATCACTTTGCCCATTTTGTGGATAATTGGACTGTGCCATCGTGTAGCATCATGAGAGAATTCCAAAATTCTGCGCCCTTCACTGGTAATGCCAATCACCCTAAATGTAAGACTTTTTCCTACTCCCGGTAAGTTTAAAACATTTCTGTCGGTAGCTAAATATGGTGTTTTAAGCTCTGTGCGAAGAGAGTTGATGTTTTCTATCATATTCTCGGCGTCAGAAGCCATTTCTATTATTTTATTACGTTTCGATACAGGTATTTTCCCGATATTTTTCTCTTCTATTTGCTCCTGAATAGCTCTGGCATTAGTAGCAAAATTGTGTTTGTTTTCAAGATATCCTTTAACAGAAAAAGTGTAATAACTGAGAACTCCTATGTCGTTTAGTATTTTCCTGATTTTTGCTGTATGACCTCTTCTTGCGCAAGAAGTGGTAAATACAATTTGATTAGTAACAATCCATCCTGCCGAAAGAAGTTTTTTTATGCTTTCTTTTACAATAGGAGTGACTTCTAATGGCGATTCAAAATGTGTTTGTATTACAAATTGTTTAATGCCAATTTTAGATGCTTTATTTTTAAACTCTTTTAAAATAGAGATTAATTCCGGTGTAATGCGTTGTGGAATATATACCGGAAGTCTAGTTCCTAATCTCACTCTAAGCATTTCGGCATATTTTTCTCCGTCAGGACGCTTTTTATTTGCCTCTTTTTTACGAATAGCCATATTATAAACAGCATCCAGAATTTTTTTCAAGGAAGAGTCTGTATTCATTAAAGCATCTCCACCGGTAATAAGAATATCGCGCAATTGAGTGTCATTTTCAAAGTAATCCATCAGCTTTTTTAGCTTAACAGCCCATGAATCCTCTTTAGGTTTAAGTTTTTCGAGGTTGAAATTTAAGTTGCCACTTTGGAAATCGTACATTCTTTGACACGAAACACATAGTCCTCCACATGCGCGTCCTATTGTATCAGGAATAAGAATTGCCACCTCAGGATATCTGCGATGCAAATTGTGTTTTGTTGGTAATAACCAGCCGGCAGCATTAGGTTTACCCGGCTCTATAACATCCTCTTTTTCCCAAGCTTTAATGTGTCCAAATTCTT
>JAYEOD010000391.1:0-10653 GCA_034722575.1 Bacteroidota bacterium
TACAGATCTTTTTCCTTATCATCTTACAATATCTAATTATCTGGGTAATTATAAATATGCCGGTAGTCATCCATTTTTCTGACAAAAAAATTGGTCTTTCAGCATTCAAAAAATACAAACACTCATCGCTTACGCATGATGAAGCAAGCAATATTGCCAACATATTGAATTGTTACATGCAATCAGCTAAACCGTACTTAAATCCGCTATATTCGATGCTGGATCTGAGTCGCGATGTAGAGATAAATAATTTACATGTAACCGAAACATTGAACGGACTTATAGGGCAATCCTATAATGATTACATCAATAATTATCGAGTTGAAGAGGTAAAGCGATTAATTAGAGAACCGGATCATTCAAAAACCTCAATACTTGCCATAACTTTTGAGTCAGGATTTAACTCAAAAGCGACGTTTTATGTGGCATTTAAAAAATTTACCGGAATCACACCCACAACATTCAGAAATCAATATTCGCCTGATAAATAATCAGTTATATAGTCCTAAAATATTATAAGACGTCCTATTATTAAAAAATAAACGATTAAAGTAGTAGTGCAATATATTTTTGTTTTCAATTGATTTTTAAACGAAAAGAAAAGCTATGAAACATGAGGATAATAAAAGTAAATATTCTAAATGCGAGGATATAGTGAAACAAAATAATTCGGCAGAAAAAAATGAGATTAATGATAGTAATATCAGCCGCCGAAGCGCATTAAAACTCGGAGCTCTTGGAGCGCTATTTACAGGAATTGCTGTAACACAAGCACCACAACGCGTTACCGCCAAAACATTAGATAAAGAAGCTAAAAAAGCTCTTATAAAAGAGCATGACGATTTTCCTTATTTAATAAGTAAAAATTACAAACCCTTCAATCAAGAGAAATTAGTATTTACACAGGGTTTTATGCGTACAAACCCCGAAATTGCCAAAGTTGCCAAAGAGTATATGGAGGCGAGTCATTCAGGCGATCCCTCTATGGGAACAGGATATACTCAAGTTGACCATGCTTTGCGCGAAGGCTCCGGTTCGTTAATGAAATTTTGTACCGATTTTTCTGCAGCAGCTATACCGGGTCATGGTATATTAAGTTGGGAACAAAAACATAAACCGAGCAGTATGTTCGATCCCATGGTTATTGCTCATAAAAAGCATCAGTTTAAAACAAAAGCCGAAGCTTCTGAAGCTATAAAACGTGCTGCCAAACTTTATGGTGCCAGCATGGTAGGAATAACACGTAATGATCCGCGTTGGAATTATACTCCTATGGTCGACTTCACCAAAACCTGGCAAGGTAAAGAGCCTGTTATAAAATGGTCGGACTTTCCTTTTAAGCCAAAATCTGTTATTGTAATGGCATTTGAAATGGATTACGAAGCAATGTCAACAGCTCCTTCACTTGTTGAAGAGGGAACTACAATGGAAGCTTATTCCATGATGTCAAAAACAGCTTTTCAACTATCTGTATTTCTTAAAAATTTGGGTTTTCAATCTGTTCCCTGTACAAACGATACTGCTCTCAGTGTGCCATATGCCATAGCTGCGGGTTTGGGCGAAGCTTCGCGAATTGGAATTTTGGTTACCTATAAATATGGTCCTCGTGTGCGTATCGCCAAAGTATTTACCGATTTTGATTTTGTGGAGTACGATAAGCCTCAGACTTTTGGTGTTTTCGAATTCTGTAAAAGATGTAAACGCTGTGCTGATGCCTGCCCGAGTAAATCAATACCTTTCGATGAAGAGCCTACTTGGGGACCTACTCATAAAAATGCACATCTCGAAACCGGTAATCCGGGAATATATAAATGGTATCTCGATGGTTTTAGTTGCTTCCAATATTGGGCAAAAAATCATGGTGATTGTGGAGTCTGTATCGCATCTTGTCCATACAACAAACCAGATTTTTGGCATCACCGACTAGTTGATAAAATATCGGCATTAATGCCGGGATCAGTACATAGCTTTATGCGTGAAATGGACGAAACTTTCGGCTATGGAAATACCAACGATAAAAAAGCTGTGAAGAAATTTTGGAGTAAAAAAGGTAAGTCTTACGATGGATTTTAAAAATTTTAAGTTATGATATTTAGCGGAATAGAAGTTTTGTTTTTTCTCCTTGGTGCAATGGCCACTATTGGAGTTGTTATTATGATAAACTTTGCAAAAAAGTATTATCTGAAATGGACTAGTTACACAATGGGCGCATCAACCTTGTTCCTAATTCTTTTTACCATTGCATGGTCATGGAGTTCTGCACTGGAAGACGAGCCTCAGGCTGCAGGTTTAGGATTGATTTTCTTTGGAATTCCTGCGTTGATATGCCTGTTCCTTACTCGCCGATTGATATTAAAAAGCGAAGTAAAATAGATTTTTTAGATTATTAGATTTGTATTTAATGAAGAAGGTAAACATTACAAAGGCGGGCATGCTTTCGTTGTTTGCAATGATAAGCGTGCTTAGCGCCTATGTTTATGGTGTTGTGGGCGAAGAGAGAGATTTTCAGCAAAAACTTTTTGCTGCATTCCCTAAAATGACAATTGATGCAACAACAGGGGCTAATCCAATTTGTTATCATGCCATCTTTCCCGAAGGACGAAAATATGTGGTATTAAAAAAAACAGCAGGATGGGGTGGTCCCGTATTAGTAGCTACCAAAATAGACACTTCGGGAGGTATAGAAAACGTTGTTGTTGTTAATCATAAAGAGACTCCTGCATTTTTTTTAGAGTTGGTAAACAACAGTTTTTTCGAACAATTTGTCGGTAAATATGTAGGAGATTATTTTTTGATAAATGATGATATCAATGCCGTATCAGGAGCAACTATATCCTCCGAAGGGTTTACCAGGGCAGTGCGTAGCAGCAGCCATTATATTGCCAATACTGAATTTGATCTGGAAATTCCGGAATCTACATTCACCTTTTCAACATCAGGATATTTAATTTTGCTGCTTTTTGCTCTCGCATATTTTGGATATCGATTTAAAATACCAAAAATACGCCCTATAATTATGCTGATGGGACTTGTTGTATTGGGTTTTTATCTGAATTTTCCATTATCAGTATCACATATAACAGCTTTAATAATGGGATTTCTTCCCAATCTAGAAAGCAGTTTGGCATGGTATGTATTACTTACTTGTGTTCTGTTTACAATTGTAGTAGTAGGAAGAAACCTCTATTGTGCCTGGATATGTCCATTTGGCGCTGTTCAGGAGTTATTACACAAAATTAGCGGTATTAGCTTACCAATGGCTCCTTGGCTTATAAAATACGGTAAAAATATTAATGCATTTATTGCCTGGATTTCGGTATGCATAATCTTTATTTCTCGAAATCCGGCACTAGGGAATTTTGAACCCTTTGCTGCATTTTTTAGCTTTAATGGTTTTGGCATAATCTGGGTTATTCTGCCTGTAATAATTTTTAGTTCATTTTTTATTAAACGATTTTGGTGTCGGTTCTTCTGTCCGGTTGGGTTTATTCTTACAAAAAGCTGTAATATTCAAAATAAAATAATCAAACAAATATCTTCTCATAATAAAACCAGCCATACTAAAAGTTTTAATACACAAAAGAATGATCAGAAAGAAAAATTTCATCCGACAAATAAAAAACAAATTATAAACAATGAAAAAAAATAAGTCTCAATATATAATAAGTTCCTTTATTGTATTGCTCACCTCAATACTCATGCTCTTTTATATGTATCAGGTTATTACACAGCAAATAGATTTTTCTTGGTGATTTCTTACGCTTTGATGTCTTTCGGACGATCAATGGTAGCGATCAAAGATTCATATTGTAGTCTATTTTGGCTTTTGTTAGTTTTAAAGTGTGTATTTTAAAATTCAGATTTGCTTGTTTTTCTTCGTTTACACGATCTATATATTCCGACATGGTAATTGTTCCGTTGTCGAGTTTAGCGGAATAGGTCTTTACTATCTCTTTTTGAAGAGAAATTATTCTCCTATCATCGTGAAGTAGATTTTGTAAATTCTCTATTTCCGACTCTATTTGAATAAGTTTGATATTAAAATTCTTTATCATATTTTCTTTCTCTTTTTTAATAATTTCGGAATTCAGATCAAGAATTTTTATCTCCTCTTTCGACTTTTGCCAGTCCCATACTTTCCACGACACGCCAATTCCGGCAATATAATAGTCATCAAATTCATTTAACAGCATATTAATTCCGGGCTTACCATACCCCACATTTGCAAAAGCAAATAACTTTGGATTATTCTTATTTTCAGCAATATTTTTCAATGATACGATTTGATTATTACGACTATCCAGCAACAGCATCTCAGGACGATTTACAAAATAATTTTTATTTTTAAGTTCTGTCTTTGGCAAGATAAAATTGCTTTTAATATCAAACTCCCCTCCTGTTAGCTGCGATAATACTTGTATAGCAGATTGTCGGTTTTTCTGTAATTGATTTATCTGTCGGTTTAGCTTTATTATTTCTACAAAAAGAATATTCAATTCCGACGAAAGAGCTACACCCTCTTCTACGGCCACATTAAGCTGCTTTTTTTTCGAGTCTATTTTTTCTAAAATAGTTATAAGCACCTCTTTTTGCTGCTGTAGCAATAGAACAGAAAAAAAGGATTGCAACACCATTTTTTTGATATTATAGAGCGATACTTCTACTTGTTGTTGTTCTACTGCTGTGGCAGATTTTTCATGTTCTATTGCGAGTTTTGTTATCCCACCGCCGTAAATAATTTGCGCCACTTCTATAGAGGCTTTGTACTGGTCTTTATCGAGCTCTTCCATATTCTGATTTGGAATGGAAAACGGGAAACTCACTACATCGGATTGATATGTTGCTTTTGCTTCGAAATTTACCTGAGGAAGTAAATTTTTCTTTAACAAATCCACCTTGCTTTGAAGCGATTTATTGAGAAGGACTTTTTTATCTGCTTTAGGATGATTGTTATCGATATATTTAAAACACTCCTGCAGAGTAATATCCTGTGCAAAAACAGAGACAGGAAACAGTAGCATTACAACAATAAAAACACGTTTCATAATTGAAAAAAATATTTTTATAAATATAATAAATATTGATTAATATGAAACGTCCATTATTAAAAAGGAGGTTGTGGAGATACCTCCCCTCCAAATAAGAAGTTATTTATTCCATTGTGATAGTGCTTTAAAACGAGGGAATACCACCTAAAAACCCCACCAACTAAACTTAGCTGGCGGGGTTTAAAAAAGAAACAGTATATTTTTTATTTTTCAAATACTATTGATTTCATAATAGCTTCCATTTGAAGCATTAAGTCACGTTTTGCTTTTCCGGGGTGATATGCATAACTATCGAGAGTAATTAATCGGTTTGTTTTCTCATCTACGAAAGTATATGAAAGAAAAGGGCCACCCATGAAATCGTTTTCTACTTCCCATAATCCGCGGGTCATAACACAATATTTTCCTTTAAAAGTAATTTCTTTACTTTCGGGCTCAATCATTTTAGAAGTAATCATGTAAGAGCCTTCAGTTGGTCCGGGAATATGTTTTCGTGTCATTGTATTTCTTTTCATAAGGATATTTTCAGGCTTAAACTGATCCCTACTTTTATACTCTTCTATATACATCATCATTCCTTGACTTTTATCGGGAGTCTCTTTTCTAAGCCAGAAAAAATCCTTAAACTTTCGTGCGACAAAAAACCCGCTAGGAACAGTAACAGAGAGATCGTATTTTCTCATCATTCTGTTACGAATTTTAGTATCCTCACCATCCTTAAAAGTCTGTTGAATACGTCGTATTTCATTTTTATGATACAGAATCATTAAAGCCTCTTTATGTTCAGAAAAGAGTTTAAAAAACCCTGCATCATCAGGAGTAGTAATTTTTACTACGCGTTGAGGAGCTGCCCAAAGATCTTCTTTTGTTTCGAGGTAAGGATTTTTTAAAGAGTCTTTATATTCAATAATAAAAATATTTCTATGACGACGAAACATCTTCTTGTGTACAGAGGGCATATTAACGTTAGGAAGAGTAAAAACAGGTTCTACCTGCGGCATTCCGGGAACATCTCTTCCAAAAAACTCACGAATAGAATCGCCCATAACACCATCCCAATGAACTTTATTAGTAATAACCAACAATTCGCTGGTAACACCTACAGTATGCGGCATATGAGATTTTTTCTTTTTAGAATTCTCTTTATTTTCCCCACTTTTACTACTGCACGACACAGAAATAAGAGCCACTAGAAATAACAAACCGATACTTTTTAAATATCTCTTCATAATAAACTGTTTCATTATTTATAATAATACGGAAAACGTATTACTATTATTGTTAAACTACTATGCTTTTTTTAAAATTTTCAGCTTCTGCCCTACTTTCAATCCTCGCGAATTACTAAGCTTATTAAGTTTTTTTATCTGTTTAACAGAAACCCCTTTATATTTTTTTGCAATATCCCATAAAGTATCCCCCGAACGCACTGTATGTAAAACATAAGTTCCATCATATTCAACAATCGGCGACTTAACTATTAACTTTTGGTTTACTCTGATAACGCTTCCGCGAAGATTATTCCATCTTTTAAGATCGCTAACTCTAACGCGATAAGTTTTAGCAATTAAACCAAGTGTTTCGCCACGGCGCACTTTATGAAAACCATTATTAGATTTAACAGTTTTTTTAGAATTCCTTACATAACCGGGAGAAAACACAACAAGCTTTTGTCCGGGATAAATCATAGAGCCTCTGAGGTTATTCCATCGTCGCAATTTACTAACAGAAGTGCGGTATTTTTTAGCAATAGAGCCAAGATTTTCACCACTACGAATTATATGAACTCTACGCGATTTAGCTTTTTCAATTTCGGCAAGCAGCTTATCCTTTTTTATTCCATTAAGTGTTTTATAAGCATACACCTCTTTTTCAAACTCACGATAATCGGCAGCTACATTATATGGTAATCTGAGATAATACTCATTGCCGTCGTTAGCCGGAATAATTCCTTTTTTATATCGCGGATTCAGAAACTTGATCGTCTTCAACTCCATATCAAACATTTCGGCAACCTGCTCAAACGAGAGTACATCGTTTACTTTAACAGTATCTATATCATAATAATTTTGACCCGGATCGATCGGGAAAATATTATGCTCAGCAGGATAATTCATAATATAATTCACAGCAATAAAAGCAGGAACATATCCGCGTGTTTCGCGTGGAAGGAAAGGCCAAACAGCCCAATAACTTTTTACACCGCCGGCATTACGAATAGCTCTGTTTACATTTCCGGGGCCTGAATTATACGCTGCCAATGCCAACGACCAATCACCATAAATATCATATAAATCGGTAAGATATTCGCAAGCGGCAATTGTTGACATTACAGGATCGAAACGATCATCAATAAAAGAATTGGATTGCAAGCCATACATTTTCCCTGTGCTATACATAAACTGCCACAACCCTTTAGCACCAGCACGAGAACCTGCTTGTGGTTGCAGAGCAGACTCTACAATAGCTAAATATTTTAATTCCAAAGGCATATCATACTTATCGAGATATTCCTCAAACAGAGGGAAATAAAAATGTCCTAATCCCAACAATCGCGCTGTTAAATTTCTTTTTCTATTGCTATAAAGCTTTATATAATTATTTACTACATGATTATATACAAGATTTATTGGTGTTCGTTTATTTAATTCGGCAACTCTATTTTCATACACAGAATCGGGATATACAGGTATTTCGCCTTCCGAAAAGTCATAAATATTTAATTCTAAACGGTTTGTAACAAGATATTCTTTACCCCATATTTTAGCATGTACCAAACTATCAAGTTTATCTACATCAACCTTTTCGGCATTTTCGGCATCAAAAAACAAAGAGTCGTTATTTTCAATACTCTCAACTTGCATCAAAAACCACTCTGCATCGTACTGTGCTTTACTGTTAAAAACAAAAGCACTCATCATAACAAAAATCAATATAATTCTCTTCATTATTTTTTTTATTCCTATTAATCTTTATATTTTTACACAAATTACGGCGTAACTTGTTAACAATCTGTATTTTGTAACAATATCAAAATTACAAAAAACAAAAATCGCTCCAACAACGCTAAATACCTTTTGCCTTAACTAACAATTTTATAACAGGCGTTACAAATTCAAACCACTATAAAGAAACAATTATTTCTTTTTATCATTTTTGTCAGAATCATCTTTTTTATCAGAGTCATCGTCACCTATCCCTTCTTTAAAATTCTTTATTCCTTTTCCCATTCCTTTCATCAGTTCAGGGATTTTTTTCCCACCAAAAAGTAGAAGTACAATTAACAGAATAAGAATAATTTCAAATGGTCCGGGAGAAAATGCTAACAATATCGAGTTCATAATTATAATTTTTTTAATATCAACAAAGATAATAATTTATGCCAAAACTGAATTAAAAACAGGTTACTTTGCCAGCCAGTATGCCGGATTTCGAAGTGTTTTTCCTTTCCATATCTCAAAATGCAGTTCTGTTTTATGAGTTTGAGGATCGGTAAATATACTTCCAATATCAGTTTTTGCGGTAATCTCCTGCTCTACTTCTACAAATATTTTCTCCAGATTAGAATAAACAGACAAAAACTCACCATGTCGTACAATAACTACCAGGTTTTGATTAGGGATAGAGATGATATTAGTTACTATACCATCGAAAACAGATCTGGCGCTAGAGCCCTTTGGTGTAAGAATGTCTATGCCGTTATTTTTTACTTTTATATACTTTAAAACGGGATGCGGATGTTCGCCATAAGTACTCGAAATAATTCCTCTTTCGGAAGGCCATGGCAGCTTACCGCGATTTTTTACAAAATTTGCTGATAATTTAGATTGACGCGGTGTTAGATTAAAGGTTTTTTTAATAACCTTTTTATCGCTCTTTATATTTACATTCGATTTTGCAATCTCTTCTGCAATAATCTTTTCTATAGCATTTTGCAGACGCTTTGCTGCTCTTTCGTTTTTACGCAAAGTTGCAAGAAGTTGTTTCTCTTTACTAGAGAATTTTTTAATCATCCTGTTTTGGCTCTTCTTCTCACTATTCAGCTTCTGTTTTTCTAAAACATTTTGATTTTTCAAGCTAACATTTCTATCGCGCATATAACGCAAGCCTTCGTTTTTTTGTCGGATACTATCTTTTGTAGAGAGTATCATTTCCGATTGCTTTTGTCGATATTCGCTATATTGCTGAAAATATTTTATCCTTTTAAAAGCCTGATCAAAATTATCTGAAGCAAAAATATACATCAACCTATTGATACTATTTTTATTTCTATAAGCAGCTTGCACCATACTTGCATATTCTTTCTTCATTAGCTCAAGTTTATGCTCAAGCTCTTTTATTCTGTTTTTATTATAAACAATAGCATTATTAAGATAAGCAACCTCCTCGTCTATACTATTAATAAGGCGCTTCCGCTGCGATATTTTTTTATTAAGAAGCACAATTTGATTAATAGAAACTTTTTTACTCTTCTTAGTTTCGTTCAACAAATTCGATGTTAACTTAATTTCTCTTTCTATTTTAATTTTATCATTACGAAGTTTCTCTTTCTTACTTTGCGAAAAAGAGGAGAGAGAAATCGCTACCAAAAACAGTGTAAGCAGAGAAACGAATAAACCTTTTGTGCTCATAAATTTTATTTTAAAGAGATTTTTTTATACTTAGAAGAGATTCCAAATGGAAATCTAAGCTCTTTATCCAAAGCCACTCTAGAGTAATCTATATAGATATTCATTTTATCTTCTGCTTTAATTTCAAACTCTATGTGAAGCGGCATCATCTGTTGATCAACAACAAAAAAGTTATCATACGTAGCTGTAAGTTTCTTACTGTGCTGTCGGTTAATTTCTTTAACCATCACCTTCATTATTTTAAATGTAAAAGGATCGAGCCAAGTATTTTGAATAGGTATATTTATCTTTTCGCTATTCTCTACATACTTTTTCAACTTACGGCGATTTGCTGTAACAAGTTTATAATAATTGCCATCAAGAGAGGTTTTCCAATTTCCTTTTTCGTAAAAAGTAAAATCATTTCCCATCAAAAAAGCCTGCATCATATCAAAATCCATTGCACTATTCAGGTAATCTGTTACAAAGTTAAAATTCTCTTCATAATATGTTTTGTTAGCACGATTTATCACCTTAACAGAATCGGGAGTAATCATAATCCTTGCCATTTCAATTCCCAATATTGGAGAAATAGAGACCCATATAGTGCTATCTTTTTGTATTCTGATGTGTCCGTTAAAACTAATTTTTTTATTTCCCTGAGCATAATGCACAGAAAATTTAGACGAAAAAGTTTCAAATCTCAGTTCGTGATCTTTTAGTTGAGAGAAGAGATATTTTGCTCCCTCTTTTTTTATTGGTGCTTTAAAAATTCTTTTTCGGGTACTACACGACGAAAATGCTCCCACTATAAGCAGTAGCAGGAATATCGCTACAATATTTTTTATTTTTAATCTCATTATTAATTCATTTATTTTTAAACAGGATTTACATGATTTCATCCGTTTATAATTTGTTTGCCCTGATACCAGTGCATTAAGATTTCTATTTAACATAATATTTTTTTGTTGTTCTTTTGCCTTGACGCAAAAGAA
>JAYEOD010000392.1:0-2082 GCA_034722575.1 Bacteroidota bacterium
AGATAGGTTGGCACCTATTCCTACAACTTTAATATTGTCGAGTTTAAAAATACTTTCATAAAAATCGATAAAGTCTTCGCCTAATACGCCTTCTCGAAGCTCTCCAAGCTCAATCATTATTATTACTTTATGAGTTTTGTTTTGCTTTTTGGCTTCTGCCGATAGAAGTTTAATGGTTTTAATTTCTGTATTCATACTAATATCTGCGTATTTAACAACGCCTGATATTGCGCGTTTTGCAGGAGGCTTAATATAAATAGTTTCTATTTTAGGATTAATTGATTTAATCGCTTTCAAATTAGATACACGAGAATCACATATTTGCTCGAAGTCAAATTTTAGTAGTTCTGTCAAAAATATTTTATTGCCACTAAGCACTTTTGATACGATAGACCATTCAATATTATTCTTTTTAAAAAGAGTATTTAGATAGTTAAAATTTGATTTTAGTTTTTTATTATCTAATGTTATATAAGCCATTATATCTCCTTTTTATATCGCATTTCAACATACTTACTACTAAATCCAACTTTTTCGTATAAAAATCTTGCGGGATTTTCCGGTTCAACGTGCAGCGCTATACTGCCTTTTGCCAAGTCAATGGTTTTTTGCATTAATGCTTTCCCTATTCCTTCTCCTCTATGGTTTTTGTGAGTTGCAATATAAACTAATATATTTTCAGGAATATAATCTTTCATTCCGGTTTGATTAATTACTACTGCACCTGATATCTCATCCTTTAAATACGACACCAAAATAAAGCCGCCAAAAGAAGTTGTCTCTTTTAATGCGTAATTAACAGCTTTTTCTATATCCGATTTGGGATCTCCATACTCTTGAAGGTTGTCAAATAAGAAGTCTATCAAACTTTTTTTCTCTTCTGAATTTGGTTTGTTAGTAGTGCTAAATGTTTTTGTTTTAGTCATGTATAATATTTTTTATAATTAAATTATAAGTAGTAAATACAATTTTTGGGAAACGATAGACATTAATATTTTTTATAAGAAAGAGAAAAAAATCTTTCTGAATGAAAATGTGTCTCATATTCGTCTCCATTTTAAAAAAATATTGTAATATGAGACACATAACATGATACAAAGATACACATTATTTAAATCTTAAAAAAAGTTATAAAAAACAGACTCGATTGAGCGTGTAGAAAAGGTGTTATATTATGGACAAATACAAATTATATCAATTAAATTTAAAAGTAGCTGGCATAAAGTCAAAATATTTTTCTGTTTTACGATCTTCAAATTTTAGGCATAGTAATAGCTATGGTTCAAATTTTAAGTGCGGTAAAACCGGAAAAGATGAAGGGTTTATCGGGCATTTTTATGTTCAATTGGTATTATACTTAACTATAGCCCTCTTTTTCCATCGTCCTGTAAAGTAGTAAATAATAGTAGCTGTCATACCAAAAAACCATCCTATGGGAGTAGCCCACCATATTCCTGTAACACCAATTTCTGCCGAAAGAAAATATGCAACAGGTATCCTGATAAACCAAAGCGCTATAAGAGTGAAAAACATCGGCATTAACGTGTCTCCGGCGCCACGCATCACACCATTAAAAATAAACATAGTGCTAAATAATAGATGAAAAGAGCTTACTATTATAAGATATTTCGATCCTATTCTTATAACGTCTATATCGTTGGTAAATAGTGATATCAACTGCTCATTGAAATTTATTATTATTGCCATCATTATTATTACTAATGTTGATGACATGAATAGGGTAGAGACAAGCCCCTTTTTAATTCTGTCTATTTTGTTTGCACCGATGTTTTGCCCTACAAACGTAGATAGTGCAGCAGAAAAGTTCATGGCAATCATCGAAGCCAAAGAGTCGATGCGGAGCGATACGCTATAAGCCGCCGCAGTATTGGCTCCAAAAGTATTAACAATACTAAAAAGAGTAATCATCCCTACCGATACAATTGTGTTTTGTATGCCGGAAGGAATTCCTATTTGTAAGCTTTTTTTGAAAATAGCCCTCTCAAAGTGAAGACGCCATGTAGTGAGTTTTACTACAGGATGCGTTTTGTTGAGGTATAATATTGCAGTAATAAAAGCTCC
>JAYEOD010000393.1:0-2067 GCA_034722575.1 Bacteroidota bacterium
TGAGATTTTTTTTCTACCCCATTTGTTTTGATGAAATTTCCCAATACAAAAACTATTAGCATATCTCGTTTCATTAATAAAATTATCTTCCAGCAAATATTCTATTATTTCATCATGATAAGAGGTCTCGACTCCCCATTGAAATAATTTTTTTCTCACGTCAAAGATACAATGTTCTTGTTGAGCACAATAATATGCAGCTTTTTCCTTTGATGCTATAACACTTTTTATTGATGAAGAATCGGGCATTAATGACTTGTATTATTTATTTAAAAGTTTGTTTACAAGCTCAGGAACGCCATCGCCTGCATTTTTTTTAATTACAGTTAAATTTTTAAATTCCATTACAGAACTACCTTTAGGATCTATTAAATAAATGGGAGTCTCTTCAGGAACATAATGCAACAATCCTGCTGCCGGATAAACATTTAAAGAAGTCCCGATAACAATATAGATATCTGCTGCAGCTGAAATTTTAGCCGCAGCCTCTATCATTGGCACCGATTCGCCAAACCACACAATATAAGGGCGAAGTTGAGAACCCAATTCGCAGCAATCGCCTGTTTTTAATTCCCAACCTTTAATATCGTAAACCAAAGATGGGTTTTTAGTGCTTTGAGATTTTTTTATTTCACCATGAAGATGTAAAACATTTTGTGAGCCGGCTCTTTCATGTAAATCATCAACATTTTGAGTAATGATTCTAACATCGTATTTCTTTTCAAGAGCTACTAATGCATAGTGAGCTCTATTTGGCTCTACTTCGTAAAGCTGTTTCCGCCTTAAGTTATAAAATTTTAATACTAATTCTTGATTATTATACCACCCTTGCGGGGATGCCACCTCTTCAATAGCATGATTTTCCCACAAACCGTTCGAATCACGAAAAGTACTTACTCCACTTTCGGCACTTATGCCTGCTCCGGTAAGAATAACTATTGTTTGCATAATAATTGTTTCTTTTGCGAAGATAATTAAAAAAAAAGGCATCAAGAAAAATCTTAATGCCTTTCAGTTATTATTTACAAAACTATTCCTCTTCAAATAAATTCATATCATCGAGTATTTTCATCACTCTCTTTACTGACATTGAAGAGTCTTCTAATAATTTTTTCTCATCATCATTAAGACTGATACTGATAATCTCTTCAATACCATTTTCGCCTAAACGCACAGGCACCCCCAAAAAAACATTATCCAAATCATACTCACCATTAAGTTGAGTACATACAGGAAATATTCTGTTTTGATTATCCACAATAGCTTCTACCATCTGCGCAGCAGCAGCTCCCGGAGCATACCATGCCGATGTACCCATCAGGTTAACTAATTCGCCACCACCTTTTTTTGTTCTTTCTACTATTTTATTTATAGTAGATTCTCCCAATAAATCTGTTACAGGAATACCATTAACAGATGTATAACGAGGTAGAGGCACCATTGTATCACCGTGTCCACCCATAAGAAGGGCATGAACATCTTTTGGAGAAACATTAAGAGCTTCTGCTATAAAAGCACGATAGCGACCTGTATCAAGAATACCAGCCATACCAAAAACTTTTGATGATTTTTTACGAGCTGCCTTAAAAGCTGCGTATGTCATCACGTCAAGCGGGTTAGATACAATAATTATAGTTGCATCAGGAGAATATTTTATAGATTTTTCCGTAGCTTCTATTACTATCTTAGCATTTGTCTTTATTAAATCATCGCGCGACATACCGGGTTTACGAGGTATGCCTGCGGTAATTACAACTACTCCGGAACCCTTTGTTTTAATATAATCGTTTGTAACTCCCGTTACTCGAGTGTTGAAATAATTAATAGAAGAAGTTTGCCAAATATCAAGCGCTTTACCTTCTGCTACACCTTTTCTTACATCCAACAGAACAACCTCATGGGCTAAATCTTTTTGTGCTATCACATTAGCGCATGTCGCCCCTACATTTCCTGCACCAATTACTGTTATTTTTTTCATATTAAAAAATTTATTGTGTTTATTTATATGAAACGTCTATTATTAAATAACCATTAAATAATGATAATTTAATTTAAGGTAAGTTACAT
>JAYEOD010000394.1:0-10535 GCA_034722575.1 Bacteroidota bacterium
AGTTAGGTGCAAGGCGAAGAAAGATAAACAGTAGAACATAAATTGAAAGTATTGAAACAAGGAATTAAACATATAATTGGAAAATTGATTTACATAAATAATTTTGTTTTTGCCGACCCACAGAAAAAGGAAGCCTACGCACATTGCACACATTTGCAAATCGCACAAGCCTACCCACAGACCAAAATTTGCAAAAGAGTGCAATCTCCCACCACTACACTTCATTGATTATGGATTATCTAGGTATTTTAAAGCAAATATACAAACCTGAAATTGGTTCAATTTGGAAAGCTCCGAATAATATTTGGACGGGTAGTTTTGCGAAAAATAAAAACCCTGAAGATTATCATCCTTCAATTGTAGAAAAAGTATTGTAGAAAAAGTAAAACAAGATGGGGTTTCTGTTCAACTTGCTCCAGGAACTACAAAAGAATATCAAAAAGGAAGTTGTGTTTTTAAGATAGATTTAAAGGGAGATGGAAAATACTCATTCTTTTTATTGAAACTTTCAATGCCCTATATTATTGATGATTTATTAAATCTTGACAGAGGTTGGAACGGTATTGATTCTCTAAATGAGAAGCAATTAAATGATTTCGAATGGCAAATTAAAATATGTAAAGGATGAAAAAAGCAGAATACATAATTGAATTGGCTAAAGGGAATATGTCTCTTGATGGATACGATTACATTGTTTCATTAGTAAAGTACTATTTAAGCAAATACAGCTGGCCAAAAATAGTATTGGACGATAATATAAATACTGATAGATATTGGACTGATGATGAAGCGCTCTCTTTCACGCAACAACTTCTTGTTTTCATACTAGAAAAAGGAAAGTTGAAAAACTATCGTAAAATCCCAAAAAACTATATTGAATACTATTTTAAAACAATTATCGTATCGTATGTTGCAAATAAAATCAAAGGGCATCAGAATAAACTGGGTCTAAGTTTTGATGATACAAAACGTGTTTCATTGGTAATACTGAATGACCTATATTTTAGTAAAAAGATTAAAAGTGATATTTTTTGGAATAAAGAAAATGTATTTACAAATCCTGTTTTAGATAATGAAACAATAAACGATATTGTAGCAAGTCTCCCGAAAATTCCAATTACCGAAAAAACAAAGCATTATAAACCGCGTGTTAAAACAGCACTCAATGATGTGTTTACCCTAATTAATAAGCCAATTAAACAAAGTGTAATATTTAATCAAGTTTTTCGATTATTTGACCAATCTTCTTTTGCTGTAAATAATGATGAGCAAATAACAAATGAAATAAGAGAAGATATTGTTTCTCAAGCCATAGAACAGGTTGTTAGCAAAATTGAACTAAAAGATATTCCTATTTACCTCGATTATTTTTTTAGTGAAACAAAGAATTCATTGAACTCACTTGCAGAGAAATATAATCTACCCAAAAGTACTGTTCACTACAAAATAAATCAGTTTACAAAGATTATTTCTGAAAGCTTAATCCCTGATAATGAACAAGAGGGTGTGTGGTTTTTAGAAAATTTACACAAAACCTTGGACGAACTGAAATAATTAAGGTTTATTAATTGTAGAAGTTAAATTCAAAATACAATGAACAAAATAATTGATTTCTTACAAAGTCAATCTGAGAACGAGAATATTTCGGAAAACTCAGTAAACAAAGGCAAACTTTCTAAATCATTTAATGATATAAAGAATGTTGTAGCTTCATCTGTAGTTGAAGAAAAAAATATTTTTCAATTAAAGACCAGACCTAAAACTAAGAAAGGTCAAATATGGCTTTGCAAGCAACAATATTTTGATGCATTTGGAAATGAAATTATTGGCAACTCTCCATATTTAGTTTTTGTAGTAAGTGATGTTGATAAATTTGCTAATGAAAATTTCATAAGAATACAACCAATCTCTCCATTTACAGAGTTTACATCAAATGATGAAATATTAATTAAAGATGATTCAATTATTGGATTTGATTTTATAATAGAGACTTGGAATGAACAACCTATTTTGACCGACTTATTAGATGAGTTTGTAGGTGATTTAGATATTGAAACTTTAAAGATTGATGAAGCTGAGTTGAGTTTGTCAAAAAATCAAAAAGAGTTTCGAAAAGTAGAAATAAGAAATACTGCATATTTAAGCCAATCAATAAAATCATTGATTGAATTTGAAGAATTAAGCGAAGAAAAAACAGTATTTCTCAATATTGATAATTCGATTCATTTTCCGAAATCAGAAAACAAAGAGACCAAAACGATAAGTTTATTTAATGAACACAAACAAGATTATTCACTTGCTGCAAAAAAAGGGAAACTTAAGGACAGACCTACGACCCTTTTTGAAAAGACAATAGATGGTGTGGAAATACAAATCAAAGTTGTTAAAGATGGTGAAAAATACATACTAGCTATAAAACAAGCTAAAAGTATTGAATTAAAAGACATTAATGGAAAGGTGATAAAAGAAGCTACTCCAAATCTTTATGATGAATTAACTGGTGGGTTGTATTTTATTAGCATAAATGGAATTGAGAACGAAATTAGAATAAGGTTAAAATAATATGGATAACAATATAAGCACAGACAAACAATTAGTTTCGTCTATTAGAAATACAGAATGGATTGATTTAAGTACAGGTCATAAAACTTTAAGGACTTCTATAGAAGAACAAATAAACAGTGCTTGTGTTGATAAGAATGATACTTCTCCAATAATGGTTAAAGGAGCATTTGGTATCGGAAAAACGGCTACTTTACATTATATGTTCCATTATGCTTGGACAAAATTAGGTGGAATAACTACTAATTATGTGACTATTTTTCCTAAGCCGCTTTATTAATAATTTTCCTTAATTGCATTTCCATTTCTAAAGGCGACATATACCCCAAATTAAATATTTTTATTTCCAACAAATAAAATTTGTAATTTTACATCTTTGGGAAATAAAAATATAATACAATTATGTCTGAATCATATTTAATATCAAATGTTACCGTAGTTAATGAAGGCGAAAAATTTATTGGCAGTATTGGAGTCTCTAATGGAAAAATAGAGAGAATATACACCACAACCACACCATCTGCGAAAGCTTACGACAAAATAATTGATGGAACAGGAAAACATCTTTTTCCCGGTATTATTGATGACCATGTACACTTCCGTGAGCCGGGATTAACACACAAGGCCGACATAAACACCGAAAGCAAAGCAGCTATAGCAGGAGGTATTACATCCTTTATGGAGATGCCAAACACCATTCCACAGGCTACAACACAAAAACTATTAGAAGAAAAATACACTTTAGCCGCCGACAAATCATTAGCAAACTACTCTTTTTATCTTGGAGCTACAAACGATAATATTTCGGAAGTACTAAAAACCGATCCCACTAAAGTATGCGGGATAAAATTATTTATGGGTTCATCAACAGGTAATATGTTAGTGGACAACACTACCAGTTTAGAAAATATTTTTTCGCAATGTCCTATGCTAATAGCCGTTCACTGCGAAGACGAAAAAACCATTCAAAAAAACACAAAACTAGCCAAAGAAAAATATGGCGACACGCCTCCTTTCTCTGTTCATCAAGAGATAAGAAGTACAGAAGCATGCTACATATCATCGTCGCTGGCAATAAAAACAGCCAAAAAGTATAACTCGCGACTGCATTTACTGCATTTAACTACAGCAAAAGAGCTTGAGTTATTAGACAATTCCGTTCCTTTAAAAGAGAAACGCATAACAGGAGAAGCATGTGTTCATCACCTTTGGTTTAGCGATAAGGATTACCACGAAAAACAATGGAGAATAAAATGGAATCCGGCAATAAAAACCACTGCAGATCGTGATGGTTTAATAGAAGGCGTTTTATCAAATAAGATAGATGTTATTGCCACCGACCACGCTCCGCATCTGGAAACAGAGAAACAAAAAACATATTTCGAAGCACCATCGGGAGGTCCATCGATACAACACTCTTTGGTTGCCATGCTAGACCTGTATCATAACAACAAAATATCTTTAGAAAAAATTGTAGAAAAGATGTGTCATGCTCCGGCAGACTGTTTTAGCATAAAAAACAGAGGTTTTATTCGTGAGGGTTATAATGCAGATTTAGTTTTAATAGACCTTGAAAAATCGTGGAGGGTCGAAAAAGGCAACATTTTATCGAAATGCAACTGGTCGCCTTTCGAGGGACACACTTTTAAATCGAGCATAACACACACTTTCGTAAATGGACATTTAGTATATAAAAACGGGATATTTAACGAAGAAAAAAAAGGTGACAGACTTATGTTTAACAGATAACACATTCTAACAACACTTTAAACGCATCACACTAATATGAAAAAAATAATTAATATATCTCTACTTGTTTTATTTGCATTATTAATGAGCAATTGCAGTCACAAGCCTGTAGAAACAATTGTTGAACAATACGATAATGGAGATCCTAAAATAGTGAAATACTTTGACAAGAATGGCGATAACCAGCAGCTTATAAAAGAGATTCATTATTATGAAGATGGCAAGAAAAAATTAGAGGGCAGCTACAAAAACACGAAACGGGACGGAGAATGGACTTCATGGTACACAAACGGCAATGTTTGGTCGCAATCGAACTACTCTAACGGCATTGAAAACGGGCTTTACACCGTACATCACGAAAATGGCAAAAAATACTACGAAGGAAACTACAAAGAGGGTAACAGAGTAGGAAAATGGACTTTTTGGGATATATCCGGAAAAGCATCTGTTATTGATTACGACAAAAGAGAATAACTTAGACAAAGATTGAGGCGAAGGTTGAGGTTGAGGCTTCCTCCTTCGCTTTCGCTTCGGAGGACAGGGAGATTCAGATTAAAGAGCAAAAAAAAGCCTCAACAAATAAATGTTGAGGCTTTTAGTAGCGGGAGCTGGATTCGAACCAACGACCTTCGGGTTATGAGCCCGACGAGCTACCACTGCTCCATCCCGCAATATATTTTTATTAAGAAAATTTAACGCCCCAACAAATAAATGTTGAGGCCTTAGTAGCGGGAGCTGGATTCGAACCAACGACCTTCGGGTTATGAGCCCGACGAGCTACCACTGCTCCATCCCGCAATATTTCTTAAATATTTTTAGTCTCTTTATGAACGTTCAACCGTTGGTCACACCTCCGATTGCGAGTGCAAATGTACATCATGTTTTTTCCCTGACCAAACATTTATAAAAAAAATCACATAAAAAATAAAAAAAACACTTTTTTCACTTGTAAGTTACAGATTTAGAACGACCTTTGCAAAAAATTAATTTCACATGAAGCATAAAGCAGGATTTGTAAATATTATTGGTAATCCAAACGTTGGAAAATCAACACTAATGAACTCTTTAGTAGGTGCAAACTTATCTATTATAACATCTAAGGCTCAAACTACACGACACAGAATTTTAGGTCTTGTTAATGGTGACGATTTTCAAATTGTATATTCTGACACCCCGGGATTACTAAAACCAAATTACAAACTTCAAGAGTCGATGATGAGATACATATCGAGTGCTCTTAAAGATGCTGATGTTTTTTTGGTAATAGTTGAGATAGGGCAAAAATCGATAGATAGTGAAGTAATAGAGCATATTAAACAAACCGGTATTCCTGTATTACTTTTAATAAACAAAATCGATCTTACAGATCAAGAAGCCACTGTAAAAGCTATAGAACACTGGGAAAAACAATTTAAAGGAGCTGAAATAATTCCTATTTCTGCTCTACACAAATTTAATTTACAATCTGTTATAGACAGATTATTAGAATTATTACCCGAAAGCCCGGCTTACTACCCTAAAGATGAGTTAACAGACAAAAGCATGAGATTTTTTATTTCTGAAATTATCAGAGAAAAAGTTCTGTTAAACTTTAAAAAAGAGGTTCCTTATTCTGCAGAAGTTGTTGTAGAAGAATTTAAAGAGGAAGAGAAAATTATTAAAATTAAAGCCACTATCTTTGTCGCACGCGAATCGCAACGAAAGATAATGATAGGACATAATGGAGCTGCCATTAAACGACTTGGCACTGCGGCAAGAAAAGATATTCAGGAATTTGTTGATAATCATGTTTTTTTAGATCTAACTATAAAAGTTGATAAAGACTGGCGTAACGACGACAAAGCGCTCAAGAAATACGGATACGAACAAGAGTAAAAAAAATATAGATGGGAAATATTGTTGCTATTATAGGAAGACCAAATGTAGGGAAATCGACATTCTTTAACCGATTAGTTGGTGGAAAAGAGGCTATTGTTGATGGTGTTAGCGGAGTTACTCGCGACAGGCATTATGGAAAATCGGATTGGAATGGCGTGGAATTTTCGGTAATTGACACCGGAGGATATGTTCACGGATCGGAGGATGTGTTTGAAGAAGAGATAAGAAAACAAGCTGTAATTGCTACTAACGAAGCTGATGTAATTTTATTTTTAGTAGATGCTAAAGAGGGTCTTACAGGAATGGATCAAGATGTAGCAAAAATTATCAGGCGGGTAAAAAAGAAAGTTTTTCTTGTTGTAAACAAAGCGGATAACACTCGTTTAGTACAAGAAGCTTCTGAATTTTACGCTTTAGGTTATGATTCATATTACACCATATCTGCTGTAAATGGCAGCGGAACAGGCGATATACTTGATGCTGTTGTAAAAGAATTTGATTCAAAGCTCAAAGAAGAAACTGACGAAGGAATACCACGTATTGCTATTGTTGGACGTCCAAATGCAGGAAAATCTTCTATTATTAATGCCTTTATTGGCGAAGAGAGAAATATAGTAACTCCTGTTGCAGGAACTACGCGCGACACTATCAACACCAGATATAAAGCTTTCGATTTTGATTTTTATCTTATGGACACCGCCGGCTTACGTAAAAAAGCAAAGGTTCATGAAGATATTGAATTTTACTCTACTTTACGTGCTGTACGCGCCATAGAAAATAGCGATGTTTGTATTTTGATGGTTGACGCCACACACGGAATAGAGGCACAAGACTTAACTATTCTTAGTCTTATAAAGGAAAACAACAAAGCGCTTGTTATTGTTGTAAACAAATGGGATTTAATTGAAAAAGAGACTAACACAGCTAAAGATTTTTCTTTAAAGATTAGAGAAAAAATAGCTCCTTTTAACGACATACCTATTATTTTTACTTCAGCACTTCACAAAACAAGAATCCACAAGACTCTTGAAACAGCATTAGAGGTATATAAAAATCGCGGTTTAAGAATCACCACATCTCAACTTAATGAGTTTCTTTTACCATTAATTGACAAAACACCTCCTCCTGCTACATCACGAGGTATTTATATAAAGATAAAATACACAACACAGTTAAAAACACCTTATCCTGCTTTTGTTTTATTTTGCAATCATCCGAAAGAGATAAAAGAACCATATAGAAGATTTATTGAAAATCAGATAAGAAAGAAGTATAATTTCCATGGTGTTCCGATTACTGTATATTTCCGAGAGAAATAGTATATGGAAAAGGTAAGAATTGATAAATGGTTATGGTCTGTACGACTTTTTAAAACTCGTAGTCAGGCCACTGATGCATGTAAAAAAAATAAAGTTAAGATTAATGATGCAGAGGTAAAACCGGCTAAAGAGGTACAAATCGGTAATATTATCTCTATCAGGATAAAAAACATGCTGAAAACCGTTAAGGTAAAAGATATAATAGGCAAACGTGTATCAGCACCAATTGCCGCAACAAAGTATCAAGACCTTACACCTGAGGAAGAGTATAACAAGCTAAAAAAACTGCAATCTCTTAATTCGGAATGGCGCGACAGAGGAGTTGGACGACCAACAAAAAAAGAGAGAAGAGATATAGACGACCTGAAAAGAACGAGCTGAACAGGGAAATCGCTTTTAAACTTGTAAAACTTTCGCTCTATATTTGTCGTCTAAAGCAGCTTTATTTCGTTTAGAGTTCTTTGACATTTTGGTTGATTTTTCCCGATCAATAAGGGCAAGTGCAATTTTAGTTATTACATTAAAATTCATTGGAGAATTCCCTTTCTTTTTAAGAGATGTGTCTTCATTAAAAATTACATCTAACACCCAGTGTAAATTATTCTCTATACTCCAATGACTTCGTACTGCTTTATTGATTTTCATGGCATTAGCGTCTAAAGAAGTGATGTAGTATCTTATTTCATTACTTGTTTTTCCTGTTTTTTTGACATACCGTTCAGAAGTAATTCTTACAATGCTTTTTATCCCCTTCCATTTCTCCTTGACTTCAAGAGAGTCCAGGTTATCAATCACTTCACAGATTCTTGTCTCTACACGACCATGTCCGGAATCCAAGGTTTCATCTCTTTTTGGTTTGTGTTTTTCATCGAATATTTTTTCGATCTGACTTTTTAAACTTTTCTGATTATCTTTTACCATTAATAGATAATCGGCATTTTTCTGAATGATTTTTTCAGCTATTTTACGCTGACACCCCATCGCATCAATTGTTACTACACAACCTTTTATTGCAATAATGTCAAGTAATTTAGGTATTGCCGTAATTTCATTACTTTTCTCACGTACTGCCTCTTGCGCTAAGCAAATCCCATTATCACAGGCGTAAGCTGACACTAAATGAAGAGCAGATTTAGAGCTTGTGTCATCATTGGATTTACGGATAGTTTTGCCATCTATAGCTACTACCTCACCTTCTGTTATTTTAGCTATAGAATTCACCCATTCAGTGAAGCATATTGAAAATTGTTTTGCGTCTAAGCGAGCGAATAGCTTTCCTAAAACATCGTGAGAAGGTATTCCTTTTTTAAAAGGAAAAAAATTCCGTAACCAATCTAGCTTAGTCTTCCCAAAAAGCTCGATCGATGTCCATCCATCCATTCCGCTTATAACTGCTGAAATTACAAGGAAAAGAATTTCATCTAAAGAATAGTGATGATTACCCTTGTTGGTACGTCTTGGATCTGTCATTTCATTAAAACTACTCATAAACAGGCTGTTACAATTATTATTGCTTTGAAAATCCGACATTTTTTTTGTCAAGTTAATAATATCTTTCTTTGATAAAGATACAAAAAATAACATTAACAAACTAATAATCAGTTGGTTAAATAACGATTTTTAAAGGCGATTTCCCTGATCTTAACAACGCATACAGCCTTCTTTAGCCTCTTTATTTGCTAAATTCAGAACCTGTAATCACTAGTTCCTATTCATTATTTTCATAATTACTATAAAAGCCAAACCTAATTTAGGTTAATAATCTTAATCAATTATTTTGGCATTTATTATTTTATTTGTCCTAAGGGTTAAATCATCCTCTTTGTATTCTAGTTTAAGTGTTGGCAATATTTCTATTAATTCCTTAGAATAATTCTTTTTATTCTCATCCCACATTGGTGTACCTAAAAAAATATTTGTTCCTACTAAAAAAACTATTATTCCTTCTGGTTCAATAATTAAACTATCATTATCTTGAAATTGAAGCGCAAAACATTCAGTACTATAACTATTTCTATTATAGCTGAAAGTAAGATATAGCTCAGAAATAGCTGGATACAGTATTACCTTTTCTTTAGATTTATTTATTAACATACATTCAAAATTCAAATATGGTCCATCCTGTTCATCTTCATCAATAATGATTGACTCATCTATATTTGATCTCACATTTGATATGTTAAGTTCTTTAACTTGAAATTCTATCTGTGAATAAGATCTTAGAACACATATCATCAAAATTAATACAACAACATATTTAAGCATAAGAATAGTTTATTTAACTTCAAGTTTAGGTGAAATAGGTTGTATTGGAAATATCATTCCGTGTTTAACTCCATAACCTCCATAACTCTTTATAAGTTTTCTAAAGCCTTCTCTTGTGTTTGGATCGGACCAACTACGATGCATCATTTGTGTATTCACTGCTCTTTGCTCTCTCCTATCTTTCCCAGCTGCTATGTAACTTTTAACTCCAAACTTATCAAAATCACTATTATGTTTCGATTCATGACTAAAAAGATTTCTAATCTCTGAAGCTCGATCTGAAACTTTTTGTCCCTTATTACCCTTCATTTTTATTTTGAAGCTTTTCTGCAATTTCCCATCAACTTCGTTTACACTAAATGACATACCCCAATTATCACCAGATTTTTTATCGTTTTTCAATGGTAAATCAGTCGGGTTATAATGATCATATACCTTTAAACTAGATTCTTCTGTTATATTAGATTCAGAATGCAGCTCGGAATTACCCTTCCCAATTTCATGGTCGATTAACTCTGTTCCATCTTCAGCGACAACTTTCGTTTCATCCGTTTATAATTCATTCGCCCTGATATCAGGCTTTTAAAAATCCTATTTAACATAATATTTTTCTTTGTTTTTTTCAAAAACATTGTCCCTTTTTCTTGATAAAAAGGGACGGAAAAATCAAGGCTTACATAAAAATATTATCCATCTCTTTGCAAAGCATAAGTTCGACCGGGTGATCTTCGAACAAGTTCTCAGCTTCCCGGTCTCTCTAAT
>JAYEOD010000395.1:0-2062 GCA_034722575.1 Bacteroidota bacterium
ATGGTAATTTGATATTAGTCGAAGAAGTATAAACAGATAAATAATTAATTTAATGAAGAAGTCTTATTTTATAATAGTGATGTTTTTGAGCATGTTTTTTCAGGGTATATCTCAAAATATTGAAGTAGATCGAGTAGAGCCACCATTCTGGTGGGTGGGAATGAATAATTCTGTATTGCAAATATTGGTGCATGGCGATAATATTTCTGCTACTGTACCAAAAATTAATTATCATGGTGTGTCTCTTCAGCAGAGTGTTAAGCTTGAAAGTCCTAATTACCTCTTTTTATATGTAGATATTTCTGAAAATGCGCTGGTAGGAACAGTTGATATTAGTTTTGAAAAAGATGATAAGGAGGTGCTTTCTGTGCCTTATGAATTAAAAGATAGAAGAGAAAATTCTGCAAACAGAGTTGGTTTTAATGAAACGGATATAATTTATCTTCTGATGCCGGATAGGTTTTCGAACGGTGATGAGTCTAACGACAGCATGGAGGAGATGAAAGAGAAAGCAGACCGCTCTAATCCTAACGGTCGTCATGGTGGCGATATTCAAGGTATTATTAATCATATCGATTATTTTAATGAGCTTGGGGTTACGGCATTGTGGCTAAACCCTTTTCTCGAAAATAATCAGAAAAATTACTCTTATCACGGATATGCTATTAGCGATTTTTATAAGGTGGATTCTCGTATGGGTACGAACCGGCTTTTTAAAGAGTGCGTTGAGGTGGCTCATCAAAATAATTTGAAAGTGATTCAGGATATGATTTTTAATCATTTCGGGATCTCTCATTGGTGGATGAATGACCTTCCTTCGCAAGATTGGATACATCAAACTCCTGAGTTTAACAGGTCGAATTATCGTGCCGGTACAGTTGTTGATCCGCATGTTTCGGAATACGATAAATTGAAAATGAGTAACGGATGGTTCGATCATATAATGCCTGATCTTAATCAAAAAAATCCTTTTCTTGCTACATATCTTATTCAAAATAGTATCTGGTGGATAGAATTTGCCGATCTTGATGGCATTAGAATGGATACACAGCCCTATCCCGATAAGGAGTTTATGGCTGATTGGGCTAGGTTAGTGCGTGAGGAGTATCCTAACTTCTCATTAGTGGGCGAAGCGTGGATTGATAAACCTTCTATGGTGTCGTATTATCAAGGAGGAAAGAAAAATCATGACGGATATGACTCTTATCTGACTCATGTTTTTGATTTTCCGGGATATTATGCTATTTCAAAAGCTTTTAACGAAAAAAATGGCTGGACAGAAGGAATAGCACGTCTTTACGAGAATCTTTCAGCGGATTTCCTATATCCTCGCCCGAACGACCTTATTGTATTTGCCGATAATCACGATCTTACCAGATTTTATACTTCTATTAATGAAGATTTTGATAAGTATAAAATGGCTATGACATATGTTTTTACAACGCGCGGATTACCAATGTTGTATTATGGAACAGAGTTTTTAATGACTGGTTTTGAACATCAGGGACATGGTTTTATTCGTGAAGATTTTCCGGGAGGATGGAAAAATGATAAAGTAAATGTATTTTCTCGAAAAGGACTTGCAGAAAATCAAATAAAAGCACTTAATTTTACATCGAAACTTATTAAGTATCGTGCGGCTTCAAAAGTGTTGCAGCAAGGAAAGCTAACACAGTTTATCCCCGAAGATGGCGTTTATGTATATTTTCGTCATAATGACGATGGCGCTGTAATGGTGATATTTAATAATAACAATGAAAAAAAGAAATTGTCGTTAGATAGATTTGGTGAGATACTTAAAGGGTTTTCTTCTGCAAAAGAGATTATTAGCGCAAAAGAGATTAAATCTTTGAAAAAAATATCTCTAAAACCAAAGTCATCGATTATACTCGAACTTAAAAAATAGAAGTTATTATGAAGCATTTTTTTATTCTGATATTAATGTCTGTTACAGGGCTTATTTTTGCTCAACCTAATCAACCGGAAAAAGGAGTTTTATTTGCCGATTATCTGATACCGCGTGTGGATATTTTTATCTCCCCTGATTCGCTTCAAGAGATGT
>JAYEOD010000396.1:0-2060 GCA_034722575.1 Bacteroidota bacterium
ACAAAATTGTTTAGTAATTCCGAAATCACCACAGCAATTTGGTCTTTATCAAAAATTGGATTTATACATCGTCTGGAAAGAGGGAAATTTGTAAGAAGCAGCTTCTCAGATGATATGACAATTGCAAATTTCATGGCACCAGACGGAGGAATAGCCTATTGGACAGCCCTTAATGCACACGGATTGACCGAGCAATTTGCCAATAGAATATTTATTCAAACGGCAATGCGTAAAAATAGCATTTCTGAAAAAAGTAGACAATATGAATTTATTAAAGTTTCGAAAAATAAATTGTTTGGATACAAAACTTATGGTTATGGAAATCACACTTATAAAATGACCGATATAGAAAAAACAATAATAGATTGCTTTGATTTGCCACAGTATTCTGGTTGGTATCAGGAAACAATTAAAGCCCTAAATAATGCTAAGCTGTATCAAAGTAAAATGATAAAATACTGTAAACTGATGAATAATAATTCTTTGATAAAAAGATTGGGTTTTTTAATTGATTTTCTAGGAAAACCAAATATGAATGAGTTTGTTGAATATGCTCAAAACACCATTGATAATAACTATTCATTATTTGAAATTGGAGGAGAAAAAAAAGGAGAATATAATAGTAAATGGAAATTGGTATTAAATATTCAAAGGGATGAAATAATGGAAATAGCAAATTCATAAAAATGCAATACGAACCGAGCATGACAAAACATTAAGGTTTTGACACACAAGGAAATAATCATTTTGTCATGCGAACTCCATATGACAATTGAAAATTTTTAATAAATAAACATATGAAATATCAGGAAATAGTTGAAATAGCAATTAGAAAGGGTATTAAAAAGGAAGTGATTGATAAAGATTGGGTTCTTGGGCACTTCTTGAATGCTATGTTTTCGTTTTCTGATATTTCAAAAAGCTTTGTTTTCAAAGGAGGTACCTGCTTAAAGAAAAACTATTTTGAAAATTATCGGTTTTCTGAAGACTTGGATTTTACACTTTTAGATGAAGTATTTGTTATCAACGAATTGTTTTGTAAAAAAATAATTAAACTTGCCGAGCAAAATAGTGGTGCTAAATTTTATTTAAAGAGCATTAAACCGCAAGTACATAAGGATATCCGTCAAGGTTATGAGGTAACAATTTTATATTGGGGAGCATTTCATAAGCCTAATCAAGCTGTATTGCCTGTAAATCGTTGGCAAACAAAAATTAAATTAGACATCAGTTTTTCAGAAACGGTATTGTTGGAGCCCGAGAAGAAACAAATTTTTCATTCATATTCCGATTCAGAAATAATTACTAGTAACGTTTCTGTTTATCCTTTAAACGAAATAGTTGCCGAAAAACTGCGCTCGCTAATGCAACGAAATAGACCTCGGGATATTTACGATTTGTATTATCTATCAGAAATAATTGAAGCTGACAATCACACAACTATTTTGAATCTATTAAAGCAAAAATCAGAAACGAAAAATATTAACTGCTGCAATTATGACGATTTTGTAAACCCCAAAAAATATAAAAGCAACAAAAGAGCTTGGGAAAGCAGCCTACTTTATCATTTGCCGGAAGGACAATTAGTAGATTATGATATTGCCTACTCAAAAGTGAAACAATTTGTAAAAAACATTTTAAAACAGAATTAATATGAAAAAATTAATATCATTTACTATAAAAGCAGAAAAAGGTTTTTTGAAGAAGCCAGACATTAACGACGGAATATATTTAACATATAATATACTTCACAAACCGGCAATTCTTGGTATTTTGGGAGCAATAATCGGTTTGGAAGGATATAAACAAAATGGTGTTTTACCGGTATATTATAACGAGTTAAAAGATATCCCTGTTGGGATACAACCTATTGGAGCTGAGAAAGGGAATTTTCAGAAGACCACAATCACTTACAATAACACAACAGGTTTTGCAAGTAACGAAACTGGAGGCAACTTAATAATTACAGAACAAACCCTAATAAAACCATCCTACAAAATATATTTGCTTTTAGATATAGAAAAAGACAATGAGAAAAAACTCTATCATAATATTAAAAA
>JAYEOD010000397.1:0-2050 GCA_034722575.1 Bacteroidota bacterium
TTACGCAACTCCTGTTTATAATTACTTAATGCAGATTGAAATTCCTCTACATGCTCATCGTTCAAATCTTCGCGGCTGTCAAACGACTCCTTTTGAAATTCAATATCATCGCGATATCGCTCAAATTCATCATATGTTCGAGAAAACTTTTTTGATAGTTGCAGGTACAGAAACAAAAAAACACCAAAACCAATAATAAAAAATGCAGAAATCATATACAAAAGCAACAAACGCTCCGATTTATAAAACAACTCTTCATCAAGAGTATTTACTTGGTCTATAAGTATATTAACACGGCTTTTTTTACCTTCTAAATCTTTTGATACTATATAATCGCCAAAAATCTTATTATCTATCTCTATAATTTCTTTCTGTTTCGCATAAAGCATTACAGAATCCACTCCTACTATACCCGAAACACTATCATACTCATGATATGCCCTAAAACGCTTCAACAATATATTCTCGTCTATCTGCTGACAAAACGAAGAGAGAGAAAATACTATCAACACAAAAAAAGTAATGCCTTGTAAAATTTTTTTTATCATATTAAATAAAATACTATACATGTAATATTATACGAAAGTATGATATTTTAGTTATAGTAAGAGTGTTATTATTTAAAAAAATAAACAAGAAAAACATTTTTACCATACAAAATCCCTACTTTTGTGTTTAACATATTTATTACACCAAATGTCAACGATTGGATGATTGAGATTGAGGTTGAGATTAAGGTCGAGGTTCAAACCCCAAAACTCCCTTTCAATAAAAAATTAGTTTAATTCGATGAATTCGATGAAAAAAAAATATAAACGGATAAAAACATGTAAATCCTGTCTAAAAAATAAACGAATGAAGCATTTTCTCACTTTTCTACTATATATCATCGCTTTTGCAGGATACAGCAACAATAACGATGGTTTCGAAATAAAAATCAAATTAACAGGAATTCCTGATACAGTATGCTACTTAGCAAATTATCATGGCGACAAAATATTTATTAAAGACACTGCCAAAATAAATCATAATGGTTCTTTTAAATTCAGTGGCGACACACTGCTTCCGCGTGGATTATACCTTATTGCAGGACAGTCGAACAATAAAATTTTAGAGGTTATTATTAATAACGATCAACAATTCGAAATACAATCCGAATACGAAAATATATTCGATAAGATTAAAGTAAAAGGCTCTAAAGAGAATAAACTCTTTTACGAATATATCGCCTTTATCAGCTCGCGGCAAAAACAAATTGCACCGCTGCATAAATCTCTAAAAAAATCGGAAAACAAAGATGAGATAAAACAGAGAATAACAGATATAAATAAAGAAGTAACCAGCTATCAAGAGAAATTTATTAAAAAGAATAGCGATACTTTTGTTGCAGGTTTTATAAAAGCCACTAAAGAGATAACTATTCCCGAGCCAACAGACGCTAACGACAGCACTTTTAAATACAGATACTATAAAGCTCACTATTGGGATAATATCCCCTTATCAGATGATCGATTTTTAAGAACACCATTTTTCCACAGCCATCTGCAAACATATTTCGAAAAAGTAACAGCACAACACCCCGATTCTTTAATTGCAGCTATAGATAATATTCTTGCTCCCCTCCCCGATTCATCGGAAATAAACAAATACATATTGTGGTATGTAGTACAAAAATACGACAACCCAAAAATTATGGGATTCGATAAAATATTTGTTCACTTGTCGGATGAATATTTTTCAAAAGGAAAAACAGGCGGGATTTATCCCGAAGTAGTAAAAAACATAATTGAGAGAGCAAAAACCATAAGTCCACTACTACTTGGAAAAAAAGCACCAAATATTATCATGCTCGATTCTACGCAAAACCCCATAGCGCTATATAGCATTGAATCGGATTACACAGTAATAATATTTTGGGATAGCGATTGCAGTCATTGTAAAAAGGAGATTCCTAAACTAAAAAAGTTTTACAATAACCATAAAGAAAAATACAATCTGGAAGTATATGCTGTTAGCGCAGATACATCAGTAAATGAATGGAAAAACTCTA
>JAYEOD010000398.1:0-2044 GCA_034722575.1 Bacteroidota bacterium
ATTCCGTCTTCAGAAGATATTAACTTTTTGCTAAAGTAAAATTTGGTTTAATAGTCGCCGCCTCACTTGTTGAATAAAAAATAGAGTGGTTTTTTGTTTGATTTAATTGTTGAAAAATTAGTGAGGCGGTGATTCTGATTTGAAAATACTACAATTTAATAAAGCGAGTATAAAAACTTTTGTTTTGTAGAGTAACTCTTAAGAAATATATCCCCGAAGATAATTTTTGAGTGTTGATTTTTCCGTTTTGTGGTAAAGATGTTTTTTCAGAAATATTTATTCCATTGATATTAAGAATTTCATACTCTGCATCGAATATATTTTCCGATATAGAAATTTGTAAATAATATTTTACAGGGTTTGGAGAAATAGAGAGTCTGTTTTCTGATAATGTCTCTGTGTCGGTACAATAATCACGATAAGTGATATAAGCCGGTGAGTAATTACCCTCTCCACATTCATTCTCTCCATTAACAAATATATATGCTGTTCCGAGGTAATCTAAATCCCAATAGATATACGCCGATTGCCCGTTTTCTGTAATTTCACCGGCATTCTGAGGACTGATACTCCAATTGTATGTATCTGAATAGTTTGAGCCTGTGGTGATATAAGTAGAGTGTGGTGTGGTGTTGCAAATAGTGTCTGCTCCTGCAACAATTTCAGGTCTTTCGGGAAGTGGGTTTAATTGTGCTAATAAAATATTCGAGCTGGTAGGATTGTTTATAGCGCATTCGCTACTCGATTCCAATATACAGTATATTTCGTCATTATTTTTTAAATCGGAGCTGTTTAACACTGTGCTATTATTTCCATATTGATAATTGTTATTGATGTACCACGATATTAACGGATCGTTGCCACCATTGGTAATTAACGCATTTATAGTAATCTCTTCGCCCTCGCATTTATCATTAAAATTTCCGGAAATACTTGCTGCTATAATTACTGAATTTGTAATGCTAATGGTTTTTGTAGTACTGTCGGAAGTGCCGCATTGGTTTTGCGATTTAACATAAATTATTGATTCTCCTGCGTAATCGTTGTTCCAATTTAAAACAGCTTCATTATAGTTTTCTTCTATGTTGCCGGCTTCTGTAGGAGAGAGATTCCATATATAGTTTGTCGCATTTTCTGACTCTGTAATAGAGTATAAGGAAAAAGGAGTCCCGTTGCATACATCTTGGTCTCCAAAAATATTTTCTGCTTGTTGAGGTATAGAGTCTATGGTAATAGTGTTATTAATAAATTGAGATTCCTGATATTCCATTCCTGATGTTGTGGAGTTTTCGCCCCAAATTATTTCTGTGTTGCCTTTTTTATTAAAATTATAATTTAAAGAAATCAGTGTGTCGTTATTGTTAATAGATACATCTTCATTATCCTCCCATGTAATAAGTAAGGTGTCGAGGTTGTTTATTAAGGAGTATGATGATAATGATTCGTTTACATTGCTGAAATGATTGTATGTGAGGTATGAAGTGTCTATTACAATTTCTAAAAAAAAGTTGTTCAATTTGGTGAAATTCTGTGTTGTGATATGTATTTCGTTATTTTGATTTGCACAGGCTAGTTCCTGATTAAAAAGAAATATTACAGGAGGAGGGGTGGTGAAATTAAGTTCTACCTCTGTTGTGGCATTTGTTGAAAAATGATCTAGGTTATATGGAGAACCGGAGGCGTTAATAAAGGTGCGTAAAATTGTGTTGTAAATTTTATCCGGGTTTTTTTTCCATAATTTGTACATGATGCTGTCTCCTTCTGTATAACCATCTTTTTCAGGAGTGGTCTCTTCATCTGCCCAAGCGGTGATTGTTAGTGGATTTTCTGTGGTGATAGTGCTTTTAAAGGATGCTGCTCCACAGCAAATTTCATTATCTCCATCTTTGCAAAAGAGCCCTATTTCATCATATCCTTCAAGATTAATATTGTCAATATCTGCTTTAAATACTGATATTATCATGGAATTGTTACTGCTTTGTTGCGCAGGAACAAATGTTTGTGTTGGGATTATAACGGAAATCTCCTCTGAAAATCGTGAGTC
>JAYEOD010000399.1:0-10440 GCA_034722575.1 Bacteroidota bacterium
TTCAATCCTATCAATCATCCAATCCAATCCAATCAATCATTCAATCCAATCAATCATTCATCGAATTAAACGAATTTTTGTTTTATCGGAGTAATCTTAACCTCAATCAATCAACCGTCATCTCAACCTCCTTGTCCTCCGAAACGAGAGCGAAGGAGGAAACCTTAATCTTAACATATCTAAATAAAAAAATCCGACAGAAAGAATAGCTTCTCTCATGTCGGATTTAAAAATATCCGTGTGTGTGATATTTATAACAAATACGTATTAAAATGGAGAGCACTCCAAAGGTCCTAACGCACTTTTTCCTGCAGAAGGAGTGATATTATACTTATCTCCTGAGCCAAATAACATCACATCATCGAATTGGAATGACAGTGTTATTTCGTGCGTGGGACCACTAATAGAAATCAAATCATTCAGAGCCCAATCGTATGAATACATGATTTTTATTCTGGCATTATCGGCAATAGTAGTATTTACGCCAACCATAAAAATAAGTGCATCGGTATTAAAATCGCCATATGATTCGCCACGATACCATGTTCCAAGATATAAATTAGAACGCATCATATTAACCCCTACAGAAAAGTTACTTATGTCTTGCATGTTTTCATATATAAAACCAAAATTCAGCTTAAACTTTTTCTCCACACTGCTTCTTGTTCTGTAATTAGAAGAGAGATACTTCTCGATAAGAACATCGCCATGAGCGACATATTTATGAGGGATATTTGACTTTAAACCAATAAAAGACTCATCAGGTTTAAATACGTGATGCAGAGCAACACCAAAAGTACCAATCACTTTATCGGCAGAGTATGAATCAACAAAAAAGCGTATTACATTACCTACGGCCAAATCCGGATAACGGATAATATCGGCATTAGGCTGTATAAAACCTGTTTCATAAATATTCCCATATCTGGGATCGAGTTCATCGCTAAAAATAAGATTATCCCAATTGATATTTTTTTGGACAAATGTTCCTAAAATACCCAACTGAGAGATAATATTATCCTGCAAGCGAATTCGCACCGAAGTTCCCAAACCAAACATTGTGTTTTCGAGATACCCTTGACCTTGTTGGTTACGATTTACTATCAAAGCAAAACCACCTGAACCGGGGATATTTCTTTCAGCAATATCTATATTAAAACTCAAAGTATTAAACTCTCCCGGTAAATTAACCCACTGGTCGCGATATTGGAATCTTAATTTCATTCCTGTATTTAACCCTATTGTAGCAGGATTATAATTCACAGGATTATTAAAATACTGCGAAAAGACTAGCTCCTGAGCATTTACCCCCATCAACATAAACAATCCTACTACAACAAAAACAAATCTGAGTTTTATTTTTTTAACTGACATAATATATTGGGTTTTAAACATCATTATCTAATTAAAGTTACTGTTCCGTATCTCTCGCCTGAGCTAAGCTCTTTAGCACCTACCGACTTTCCTTGCCAACTAGTACCATCTTTAAACAGGGCTCTGACTTTCCATACATAAACACCTTCCGGTAAAGGAACACCATCATAAGTACCATCCCATACCTCGGTAGGAGAACCTTCTTCATCGAGTTTATCAGACTGCCATATTAAGTTACCTCTAACACCATAAACCTGAATATGATACTCTATAAGATTTATTCCCGTTGGATCAAATGTCCTTACATCCTGATAAGGATTATTTGGAGAAAAAGCAGTTGGTATAAACAACCCTTTAAATAGCAGACTATCTGTTAACACTATTGTATCGGGACAGTTAAACTCGTTCCATACTATTAGTTGGATATCATAAATACCGTCATCTTCATATACAATAACAGGATCTTCATCATCAATATGATACTCCTGATCGTAATGATATGGCAGAGTTCCAAAGTTCCACTCATACTCATTATACTCACTCGATTCATTAGTAAGATTAAAACGCCCTTGCATATTCTCATAATCATCCTCTAACGAGAATGCTGCCGTAGGAATCGGATTTGTAGTAATTGGTTTAATTACAGAATCAACACAACCAAACTCATCGGTAACTATTAATGTTACATTATGATTGCCTTCGTTTCTATAAACAAAATCAGCGTTTTGTATATCAGATGTATCAGTACGAATACCTTCTATACCGAAATCCCAATGCCATTTCACCATTTCACCAACAAAACCAATAGTATCGGTATCATCGTAAAAATATGTTGCATCGCCTCTACACGAATTATCGATACTAAATGCTGCTGTTGGTAATTGATGCACTAAAACAGATTGATTTAATGTATCGCTACAACCATATTCATTTGTAACAACTAATCGAGGTAAATACTCACCATAATTAGAGTATTGATAATAAGGATTTTGTGATGTAGAGGTATCGGTATTAATATTAACCATTCCAAAATCCCAATCCCATGCAACAATATTTGCGCTATCAGCAGATGTATTATCAATAAACAACACCGAATCGGCAAAACAAATATCGTTAGCAATAAATTGAGCATACGGAGTTGGGTGCACTGTTACAGGCATCACATAAGTATCTTCTCTATCATAACCATTAAATACAGTGCGTACTGTTAACGACACATCAAAAGTACCGGTATCGGCAAATACATGCGATATATTTGAATGATAAATAGAATAAGATTCTTGTTCGCCATCACCAAAGTCCCAATCCCACTGCGTTATCATATTTCTAATTATTGAGCTATCAGCAAAATTAATGCTTCGCGTATGACAAATTGTATCATCTAACAACTCGAAATCGGCAGTTAAACAAGGCTCTCTAAAAATTGTATCACTAAAAATGTTAACGCAACCATTTCCGTTAGTCACCTGTAATATAACCTCATATTCGCCCGGATCATTATAAACATGATTTACATCAGGGTTACCCGATGCCAAAATTGTATCATTTAACGAACCATCGCCATAACTCCAAACCCATTCGATAATTGTAGCACCATTACCAATAGATTCGTTTTTAAAATAAACCGTGCTATCACATAAGTATGAATTATAACTAAAAGCAGGTTCCGGTAATCGAAATACATCTACAGTGTGATTAATTATGTAAGTACAATTATTAATATTAGTAGCCTCCAAAATAACATTATAAGAACCTGAATGTTCGTAATAGTGCGATGGATTATGCTCTGTAGAAATATTATAAGCCCCCGAACCCGGATCGCCAAAGTTCCACGATACTAATATTATTGAATCGCCAATAGGAGAAACAAGAGAGTCGCTAAAATAAGTTGTATCGTTAAGACAAGTATTTGTTGATTCAAAGTCAACAGCAAATCCAACAGGCACACATACAGTTCTAATAGCAGTATCTGAACAACCTAAAGCATCATATGATATCAACTGCACATCATAACAATCGTCTGATTGACTAAAAGTGTATGTAGGATTTTGCAGATTAGATTGATACCCCTCTTCAAATTGCCATTGCCATGATACAATAGTTGAATTCTCGCTTGTTGTAGAGTCTTGGAAATACACCAAACCATCCTGACAAGTAGCAGTATCGTACACAAACCACGCTTGCGGACTTGGATTTACTATTACATCCATAATAATAGAATCTTGACAACCATTAGCAGAGCTAACAACTAATTTCACATTATAAGTTCCCGCTTCACTGTATAAATGTTCAGGATTTTGATCTATAGAGACATTATTTTCGGGCAGTGCATTAGCATCACCAAAGTCCCATAACCATTGTATAATAGCCGTTCCACTATTAGTAAAAGAGTAATCGGTAAACTGTGTCAGACCACCCACACATCCTAGTTCATAAGAGAAATTCGGAGTAGGAGTTTCATCAACAACAACCAACATTGCTGTTTCATTAACACATCCAACAGTATCGGTTACAGTAAGAGTTACCTGATACTGACCAGCCAGCTCGAAAGTATGTAAAGGGTTTTGACCGTAAACATGATCGCTACCATCACCAAAATACCAATCGAATATCGCTATTGCAGCAGTATCGGTAACAAGAGTATCAGGACGGAATTGCATCTCTATTCCCTGACAAGATATATCATTAGCTTCTATCGCAACTGCAGGAGGAGCACTCACTCCTACCTGATGGAAAATAGTATCCATACAACCATTAGTATTACTAATTATTAACTGAACATTAAAAGTATCAGCTTCCGTAAAGAAGTGCGTAGGATTTTGCAGTGTTGATTGATTGTTAATTCCGGATATTGGGTCATCGAAATTCCATGTCCATCCGGTAATAGCCGTACCACCGTTTGTTATAGATTGATCGGTAAACGACACAACCTCATTTAAACAACCTCCATCGAAACTAAACTCGGCCGCAGGACTTGCTAATACATTTACTTGATGCTCTATAAAATCGCTACAACCAAACTCATCAATTATAGTTAAAGTAACAGTATAATTGCCATTATTAGCATATTGATGTCCCACATCAGGAATTTGAGGGAAAGTAATAGTAGTATCTGTTCCATCACCAAAGTCCCATATCCATTGATTAATAGCACCGGAACCGGAGTAACTCTGATCTACAAACTGAACCGCTGCATTTGAGCAGGTATTTCCTGAGAATGTAAACGCAGGAACAGGAAGTGGTGTTATCTCCACATCGTGAGTAACAGTATTGCTACAACCTGCGGTGTCGATAACAGTAAGCTGCACAGAATAAATCCCTTCGGTGGTATATACATATCCCGGATCAGCAACATCGGAGTTACCGCCATCGCCAAACTCCCAGTAATAAGAGTCTATTATTCTGCCATTAACATAATTAGAACTATTAAAATGAGTAGTATCATTTAAACATGATGTTACATAATCGAAATCTACAGCCGGTGTTTCAGAAACAGCAACCTCTCTCGAATAAGTGCTGCTACATCCATTAACAGTTTCTATTGTTAGTGTAGTAGTATAATTTCCTACAGCAGAATATACATGACTTGGATTTTGTAGTTGCGATGTATTATTAATTCCCGATAAAGGATCTCCAAAATCCCAATTCCACGAAAGAATTACTCCTGCCCCATTTGTTTGAGATAAATCAGTAAACACAACGGCTTCGTTTTGACAAGTATTTTCAAAATCGAAATTTGCTACCGGATTAGGTTCTACAGTTACTTGTCGTGATTGTACATCAGAACAGCCATCTACATTTGTTACTGTAAGAGTAATATTATAAGTTCCCAGTAAAGCATACAGATGCTCTACATTAGGATTATCAGGGAAATTAATCAGTGTATCATTACCATCGCCAAACTCCCACAACCAGCTTGTAATATAACCTGAATTAGAACTCGAATAATCGAGAAACTCTACTTCATAGCCATTACATGCCGGAGTATTAAAATCGAACTGTGCAATAGGCAGTTCTTCTACATTAACAGTATGAACAACAGAATTAACACATCCTGCTGTTGTGTGTATTGTAAGAGTTACATCATAACTTCCCGGTACATTATAGTAATGCTCCGGATCTTGTAAATTAGACGACTCACCATCACCAAAGTCCCACTGCCATTGCGTTACTTCTTCTTCAACAATAATAGCTGTATCAGCAAAGAAATAAGTCACCTCATCGAGACAAGTATGTTGAAAAATAAATTCTACTTCCGGAGTAGGTGAAACAGTAATAGTTTGAGAAATCGTATCCAAACACCCTTCTGTATTCGACACTATCAACGATACATCATAATTACCATCGGCAGAAAAAGCATGCGTTGGATTTTGCAATGTTGAAGTATTTGTAGCCCCTGACATAGGATCGTCGAAACTCCACATCCAGCTAATGATATTACCACCACCGTTAGAAACAGAGAGATCAGTAAACTGCGTCTCTAGACCTTCGCAAGTCTCATCATAATCAAACATTGCCACAGGAGAAGGAACAGTAGAAACCGGTATTATTATAGCATTTATACATCCTTGAGATGTTTCTACAGTAAGAGTAACATTATAAGTAATGCTATTATCATATATATGCGTTACGTTTGGATTTGCAGGGAATACAATAGTAGTATCGCTACCATCGCCAAAATCCCAATGCCATGAGTTGATATATCCCGACGTAGTGGTAGAATAATCGTTAAACTGAACAGGATTACCAACACAAATAGGTTCGTTAACATCAAAATAAGCATTTGGCAAGCTATGTACTTCGACAATATGACTTATTGAAGTGCTATACCCAACCGTATCGACAACAGTTAATTGCACATTATAGTCATTTGCAATAGCAAAAGTATGAATTGGTTCTTTTTGACTTGAGAATGATCCATCGCCAAAATCCCAAGTATAACTAACTAAAGCAGCCGTATCTGTTGTTGGAGTTAAATAAAACTGAACAGGATTTGTAGCACAACCATTATCAAAAGTAAAATCTACTCCCGGATCAAGCACAATACTCAATGTCATATTATCGGAAAGATTATTACAATGACTATCGCCAACCACCTCAACAGTAAGCACTACACTACCTTGAGAAATATCATAAGCAGTAGGAGTATAAACAGGATTAATAATTGTGTTATCATCAAACGATCCCGTTCCTGATGTACTCCATGTAATAGATGTTTCGTTACTAACCGTAGCTAAAGTAATAGGATAAGTAGTACCTCCCGAAATAGTTGCATCACCACCTGCGTTTACAGTAGGTTCCGGAACTATTTGAACAGCAATATTATCAGAAATACTACCACAACCCTCTTGTAGTGCTGTAAGCGTTAATGCTACATTTCCTATCGCAGCATCTGCAGCACTAGGAGTATAAACAGGATCAAGAATTCCCATATTAGAGAATGTTCCGTTACCTGAAGTAGTCCAAAGTAAAGAAGAGTAATTTGTAGCACCGGCACCTTGGATATGATATGACTGATTCTCGCAGACAATTGTATCTAAACCGGCATCAACAGTAGGCTCTTTATTAATATTCAGAATCATCATATCAGCAACACTTGACGTACAAGGTGCATTTGACTGAGCTGTTAATGTTAACACTACCGAACCATTATTTATATCCTGAGTACTTGGCGTATAAATAGTATTTAACAGAGTTGCATCAACAAAAGCACCCGTACCGGATGTAGTCCATAACAGACTAGTCTCATTAGCAACTTGTGCACTATTAGTATTATACAAACCTGTTTCGCATATTACCGCATCAATACCCGCATCAACATCAGGTAATGGGGAAAACGTAAGATTCATAACATCCGAAATATCAGAACAATTATTTTTATACAGATTAAGAGTCAACTCAACATTTCCGTTAATACGATCATTTTCGCTAGGATAATAAATTGCATGTAAAATATTTACATCAGAGAATGTACCGGTACCGGTAGTTGACCACTCTAAAGAGGTATAATTTACAGCAGTAGCATCGCTAAGCGGATAATTTTCTGTTTCACAAATATTAGCATCAACTCCGGCATAAGCTTCCGGAGTAAGAATATCCATTAAAATTGTTGAACTGGCAGCAACAGAGCACGGATTAACCGGCTGAACCGTAACAGTAAATCCTACAGAACCATTAGCTACATCACCCGCACTGGTAATATAAGTTGGAATCAGAGTATTAGGATTCACCAACGTACCTGTTCCTGTGGTAGTCCACATTACTGAAGAGTAATTTGTAATTGTAGAGATATCTAATAAATTATTACCATCGCATAAAGAGACACCATTATCGAATATTATTGTAGATTCTTGAGTAATGGATAATACAATATTATCACTTACCTCAGTAGTACAAGGAGCATTTCCATGTGCTGTTAAAGTTAAAGTAACAAACCCCGATAATATATCATTAGTACCGGAAATATAATCTGTGTTTACAGATGTTGCATTGACAAATATACCATCACCGGAAGTTGTCCATAATACGGAATTATATCCTGAAGCAGTAGCTGTATTAAGAGAATAATTTTCTGTTTCGCAGATATTACCATCTAATCCGGCATCCACTACAGCCTCTTGTTCAAAATTCATAATAAAAGCATCTGTAGCAGAACCACTACAAGGTGCATCAGGTAAAGCCTCAAGAGTAATAATAACACTTCCCGAAACTACATCACCGTCAGAAGGAACATATGTTGGTTCAATAGACTGACCATTAATAAAGGTTCCTGTACCGGATGTTGTCCAGTTTAAAGAAGAATAATGAGATGCAACAGCATCTGTTATAAGATAATTATCGCTACCACATAAAGTAACGTCGCCGGCCACATTAGCTGTTGGAGCAGAAATAACATGAAGCATCATAATAGATGTATCAGCAACACTGCAAGGAGCAATTCCTTGTGCTATTAACGATAACTGTACAACTCCATTAATAACATCTTGACTTCCCGGAGTATAATCAGGAGTCAAAGTATTTGCATCAACAATAATACCATCACCCGAAGAGATCCAGTTTACTGATGAAGAATTAATTGCCGAAGCACCTGAAATAGTATAACTACTTCCATCGCACACAGCACCATCACTACCTGCATCGGCAGAAGCACCACTAATAATCGATAAAATCATATTATCGGTAACAGAGGCATTACAAGGATTAACACTATTTCCTGTTAAAGCAAGAACCACATTACCGGAAGCTATATCATTAACTCCGGGATTATAAACCGGATTAAGGATAAAAGCATCATCAAAATAACCATCTCCAAGAGTAATCCACTCTACAGAAGAATAATCTTGTGCTGTAGCGGTAAATATCGAATAACTATCACCTTGACAAACACTTGCGTCAACACCGGCACTTACAGTAGCAAAAGAGTTAATTGTCAACATCATCTCATCAGTAACAGTATTTGTACATCCTCCTGTTCCTGCTACAGACATTGTTAATATTACAGATCCACTACTAATATCTCCGGCAGTAGGAGTATAAGTTGGCGACAGAGTTGTTCCATTAATAAATGTACCCGACCCTGATGTTGACCAATTTACCACAGAATAATCTGTTGCTGTTGCTGTAGTGATAGTATAAGGATTTGCTTCACATATTGTAGCATCAATACCCGCATCAACAATAGGCTCCGAAGTAAATGATAATATCATCTGATCGGAAACCTGATTAGAACAAGGGGTTGTCCCGGTTCCTGTAAGAGAAAGAAGAACAGTACCATTAGAGACATCATCGCTACTAGGAGTATAAACAGGATTAGCTATCCCTGTATTTGAAAAAGCACCGGTTCCTGTAGTAGTCCATATTAAACTAGAGCAACTACCGGCAGTAGCATCGAGTAACTGATAAACAGTATTTCCACATACCGAAGTATCGGCACCGGCAAAAACATCTGCCTGTGGAGTAATATTAAGAGTCTTTACATCAGAAACTGTCGAAGAACAAGGATTATTACTTTGCGCTGTTAATGTTAAGAACACTACTCCACTTGAAGCATCGTTATCACTAATTAAGTATGTAGAATTTACTACATTATTACTTACAAAAGTACCATCACCGGAAGTAGTCCACAGTATAGAAGAGTAACTTGATGCAGTAGCGTCAGTAATTTCAAATACGCCTTCACAAACATCGGCAGAAGCTCCTGCATCAACAACAGCCTCTTCAACAAAAGAGATCACCATAGCATCAGAAACATCTCCACAAGGACTATTACCCCTTACTGTCAATGTTAAAATAACACTTCCATTAGTATAATCATCAGCAGAAGGAGTATAAGTAGGTGTTATAGTATTATTTCCTGCAAAGCTACCCGAACCCGATGTAGTCCATACCATACTAGAATAATTTTGTGCATCAGCAGTTGATATAGTAAATACATCACCAATACAGCCATTCATATCGCTACCTGCATCAGCAACAGAATTAGGCAATAATATCACAATAATATCATCTGTAGCTGTAGCAGAACAAGGCGCATAGCTTTGCGCAGATATTATAAGAGTTACCAAACCATTAGCTCTATCAGCAGCACTTGGTGTATATGTTGTGTTTAGAATTGTATTATCATTAAAAACACCCGTTCCGGAACTAGTCCAGGCTACCGAAGAGTAATTTTCACCAAAAGCACCTGCAAGTGTAAAACTATTATCACAAGAAGAGAAATCAGCTCCCGCATTAATTGAGGCCTGATTCTGAATTACAAGAAGCATATCGTCAGATACCTCAAGCACACATGGGGCATTTCCTGTAGCTTTCATGGTAAGTATTACCTGACCATTAACAATATCCTGTGCACTAGGAGTGTAAACAGGATTCATTATTGTTTGATTGCTAAAAGTTCCGTTACCGGATGTTGACCAATTAATATTCACATAATAACTAGAAGTAGCATCATTTAATAAATAATTATCTCCTTCACAAATTGTTGCGTCATTCCCTGCAAAAACCTCAGCAGATTGCTCAATATTAATCACCATATCATCAGAAACAATCTGAGCACAAGGATCTATT
>JAYEOD010000400.1:0-2042 GCA_034722575.1 Bacteroidota bacterium
AAAGTTATCAATATTTCGTAAAATCAGCTTAATTTAGCAGCAAATTAGAACATTATGAACAGAAAATATTTCCCAAGCAGATTTAGTATTGGAACACTCTTTGTTATTATATTAATAACATTTTCGTGCGCAAATCCTGTTGCACCGATAGGAGGACCAAAAGATACCACCCCACCAAAAGTCGTAGAGACCAGTCCGAAAACCTATTCTGTTAATTTTACAGAGAAAGAATTCGCAATAACATTCGACGAATTTATCGAAACAAAATCACTAAGTCAAAAACTGTTAGTATCGCCTCCGTTAAACGAAAAGCCTGAGACAAAACTAAAAGGACACTCATTAATTGTAGAATTTACTGATACTTTAAAAGAAAACACCACATACAACTTCAATTTTGGAGATGCAATAGTAGATCTACACGAAGGAAATCCCATAGAGAATCTCAATTACACTTTCTCTACCGGCGATGTATTAGACTCTTTAAAAATAACCGGACAGGTACTACATGCAGCAAACATGAAAGCTGCGGAAGGGATTCTTGTCATGCTCTATCGCTCTTTCGAGGATTCTATTCCGTATAAAGAGAGGCCTTATTATATTGCTTCTACAGATAAAAATGGATATTTTACCCTACCTCATCTTCGCAGCGAGAGCTACAAAATATTTGCTATAAAAGATGCTAACAGTAATCTGTTATTCGATATACCAAGCGAAAAAATAGCTTTTAGCGACACTTTAATTTTTCCAAAAGAGATTTCAATAATAAAAGCCGACACTATAATAACAAACGACACTATAGATATAGAAGCTGATTCGCTTCATGTAATAAAGAAAGACTCTGTTTTTCTTAATAAAGAATCTATAACCTTATTTCTTTTTACTGAAAAAGATACACTATTAAGAATAAATACCAACCAACTGTTTGAAAACAAATATTTTACTGCATCATTTTCACAAAATGTGCCCGAGCTACAATTCAATGCGTTAAAACCCGTTATGGATTCTACTTGGAAAATAGAAGAGTGGAACACACATCACGACAGTGTAACCGTTTGGCTAAAAAACTTTACAACCGACTCGTTAGTAGTAGAAGTAATTAACTGCGATACCATTATCGACACACTTACTTTTACCTATTTTGAAAAAGAAGAGCCTAAAAGAAGAAAAAAAGAGAAGGAAGAAGAAAAAGCAGAAAGGATAACACTAAAAGCTGAGCTTACCGATAAAGCACAACTATTAGAACAGCCTTTACGCATAATATGCAACACTCCTATCGAAGATATTTTTATTGATAGTTTAACATTACAAACACCTCACGACACAATAAAAACCGCTTTTAAAAAAACCGGGATACGCAATTTTGAGGTAGATTACAAATGGGAAGAGTACGCTACCTATTCGGTAATCATCCCCGACTCATCAATAACCGATATATATGGCTTAACGCAAGATTCTGTAACGATAATCTTCAATACTAAAGGATACGACAGCTACGGCACAATGATTATTACAATAACTTTAGAAGATGTTGATTCGCCGCAGATTATTCAAATACTAAATTCTGATGAGAAAGAGATTATCTATGAAAATACAATAGACAAAACCACTACATTGACAGTGCCATTTATGTTGCCGAAAAAATACAAATTACGTGCTATTTCCGATGATAATAGAAACGGAAAATGGGATAGTGGAATATATTCACTTCATTTACAACCTGAGGCTATAACGTATTTACCAAATATGGTAGAGATATTAGGGAATTGGGAAATTGAAATAGATTGGAAAATAAAACCTTAGCCTCAAAAGAGACTAAGGTTTTCCCTATAATAATCTATAAACCCTTAATTTAAGGGCTTTCCAGTATATTACTCATTACAACGATTAATGCACTCAATAATTTCGGTAAGAGTAGAGCTTTTCAAAGAATAAAAAATCTTCTTTCCTTCTCTTTTTGAAACAAGTACACTTTTATTTTTAAGTATATTCAGGTGATGAGAAGCAGAGGCCTGCTCAATATTCAACGCCTGATAAATTTCAGT
>JAYEOD010000401.1:0-2042 GCA_034722575.1 Bacteroidota bacterium
GCTGCAAAGATAATGGTGCTCTGCACCTCAATCTCAACCTCAATCTCAACCTCAACCTCAACCTCAATCTCAATCTCAATCTCAATCTCAACCTTAACCTCAATATTAACCTCAATTTTTCCCGCTCAAAATTTTCACTATCCACGGAAGCCTATTTCTTATAATTCCATAGTAGCTGCAATTTTTTGCTCCAAATCCTGCATAAAACCGTGCAAGGTTAGTATCATTACTACCTTCAAAGTCGAGGGTGATATTACTATTTGCATTTGTTTTTATAAAACTATCTATAAGAAAAGGCATTGCACCATTTTTTCTGGCACTCTGTGCTGTTCCCGAAAACAGAAAAATCCATTTCTTATTACTCTTTATAAAAAATGCACCGGCAACCAGTTCGTTCCTTTCATTATAGCTGCCCCATACCTGTGCCCTACCACGATGTATAAGGAGGTATATCAGTTTGCTCAGACATTGATAGTTTTTTTCTTTTAATGTCTTGATGTCTCTTCCGCGGTTATTACGGAATAACTTAATAATATCATCCGGTTTTGCGTTAGGGAATACTTTGATCTCGTTTTTTATAGCCTTTTTTAAATTTCTTTTTAAATTTGAGGAATAGTTGGAATATAGCTCCTCGTATGGGCGAATTAAATCTAATTCATAATTACTGTTTTTTATAAAAGTATGTTTTTTGCTTTCGCAGATGATATTGTTAGTATTAAGATTGATTTCTACAAGTCGAAATTTTTTAGGAATGGCATTTAGAAACGATTCTACAATGCTGCTATCCATTTTATCCTGCGAAATAATTCCCAATTGTTGTGTAAAATTGGGTTGAAACAGATATGATATTCCCGCTTTTTTATTAGTAGGAAGTGGCATAATACGTTTGTAGTCATCTTCAATTAAAGCATCCCATTGCTCGCATACAGCATCCAGATACCATGAATAAGCATAAATCATACTGTTAAAGGATTTTGTGATACATTGATCCCACTTTTTAGTATCTATTTCGTTATGCAGTAAATATTTTATCATATTTAAAAAGCTTCAATTTTTTTTCAATCTTTTTCAGTTCTATTGATTTCTTTCAGGCTTTCAATATACTCTATCATCTCTTCGTATGGTTTTTTCCATCTTCCCTCGTTAATATCGTCATTTAGCGAGTGGTTGTGCCAAAGCGTAATAAGAGTGCCGTCAACCTCTTTTACTGCGTCCACAAGTTTTTTAATATGAGGAAAGGCCTCTTTAGGATTTATATTTTTATAGTCTTTCAAAGAGCCTTCCATTAAAGTAAAAGGATGTATCCTTAAATTTGTGGACAACTCAAGATCTAGGTCATAAAATTTGTAGCTGTCGCATGTTCCGGCTCTAAATCCCGGTTCTGCCGCAAATCCCATTGTATAATCATTATGGATGTCTAAATTTATTAAATTCCTGTATGTGCTAGGTATAGCGAGCTTTAGGTAATGTTGTCGGCTAAATGTTATTTCGCGGTTCAGTGTTAACGACAAGTTTTTTATTTCATTTTTTAGTACCTCATAGTTATTATTGGAAGCGTATGACGGATGAATTCCCACATCGGCATAATCGGCTAAATGTTTTATCAAAATTTGAAAACGACGGTTTTTTATCGGAGTGTTTTTATCGTACTGTCCATATTGGGCGTAGAGCACGAAATATAATGGCGTAAGGTTAAAGCGCTTGTGTAAATTTATTTGGTATAAGAATGTATTGTATGGATCAGATTTAAATCCCCATAGTACTTGTGTTCTTTGTAGTATGTCTTTAAAATTGCCTTGTGATAGAGATTTAAGGTATCCGCCTATAGAGCGGAGAAATCCTTTTCCTCGGTACGAAAAAGCTAAATCAATATCGTAAGTGGGAGTAAATGTAAAGTCTCTTTTTTTAAAAGGCATGTCAGGGTATCTCTTTATCAGGATGTCTCTGATTTTATATGCCCAAATATTTACTACGGGTTTGTCGAGAAATCCATTTTTATATGCTATACTTTCGTGAGCATTAAATCTGCCGTGAGTATCTTT
>JAYEOD010000402.1:0-10428 GCA_034722575.1 Bacteroidota bacterium
AATAAGGATTTAAAACACGCATCTTGGACAACAAAAATATTGTTTCAATTATCATTATTTCGTCAAACAAAATTGAAAGGTGATATATATTACTTAATTTTGCCGATTAGAATTGAAAAAGAAAATAATGGAACATTTTTTACAGGAGCTGAATCCTGCTCAAAAAAGCGCGGTATTAGACACAGAAGGCCCTTCTATGGTAATTGCAGGAGCAGGCTCAGGCAAAACAAAAGTACTTACATACAAAATAGCATATTTGCTATCGAAAGGGATAAATCCTTTCAATATATTATCATTAACCTTCACAAACAAGGCTGCTCGCGAAATGAAATCGAGAATAACAAGCATTGTTGGCTCCGAAGCTAGAAATGTATGGATGGGGACTTTCCACTCAGTTTTTTCAAGAATTCTTCGCCAAGACGGACATCTTTTGGGTTACCCTGCAAACTTTACAATTTACGACACCAACGACTCAAAAAATCTAATACGAGCTATTGTTAGAGAGTTAAACCTTGACACTAAAATATATTCTCCCAATAATATTTTGGGTAGGATATCTTCAAGTAAAAACAATCTCATCTCTGCAAAGAGCTACAACTCGAACACCGAGCTACTATTAGCCGATAAAGCGGCAGGAAAAGCTTTCATAGGGAAAATATTCACCATGTATACAAATAGGTTATTTAAATCGGATGCCATGGATTTTGACGACCTCCTTTTTAATACCAATTTACTTTTCAGAGATCATCCTGACATATTACATAAGTACCAACAACAATTCAAATATGTGCTGGTAGATGAGTATCAAGACACCAACTATGCACAGTATCTAATAATAAAAAAACTTTCGGCAAATAACGAAAACATATGTGTAGTAGGCGATGATGCACAAAGTATTTACTCCTTTAGAGGAGCCAATATTCAAAACATATTAAACTTTAAGAACGACTATCCAGATTACAATTTATATAAATTAGAACAGAATTATCGTTCAACCAAAATTATTGTAAATGCCGCAAACGGAATAATTGATAATAACAGAGATCAAATAAAAAAAATAGTTTGGACCACAAATGAACAGGGCTTAAAAATACCATTACTCAGAGCTGCTACCGACTCAGAGGAAGGCATAATGATTTCGGAATCGATATTTCAAACAAAAATGAACTATCAATTACAGAATAAGGAGTTTGCTATATTATACAGAACAAATGCCCAATCGCGTTCAATAGAAGAGGCTCTACGCAAAAAAAATATAGATTATAAAATATATGGCGGACTTTCGTTTTACCAACGTAAAGAGATAAAAGACCTCCTCTCCTATTACAGACTTATAATAAATGAAAATGATGAAGAGGCTTTACTTAGAATAATAAACTATCCTACCCGAGGGATAGGTAAAACTTCTCAACAACACATTACCATTGCAGCAAAAAAAAATAATATTAGCATGTGGCAGGTAATGCAAAATTTGGGGAAATACCAGGTACCAATAAACAGCTCTGCACTTAATCGTTTAAATCAATTTGTAACAATGATTAATAGCTTTAAGGCTCAGGTTAAAAAAAAGGATGCTTACGAACTAGCTAAACAAATTGCCATAACCACTACCTTATTAAGAACACTTAACGAAGACAAAACCCCGGAGGGTGTTAGTAAATTCGAAAATGTAGAAGAGTTATTAAATGCCATCTACGAATTTACTGAAAAAGACAAAGAACTTAATGAAGACAAAACATTACCCAAGTTTTTAGAAGATGTAGCCTTACTAACAGACCAAGATGATGATGATAAAAATGAGTCGGACAAAGTATCATTAATGACAATACATGCGTCAAAAGGATTAGAATTTCCATATGTATATATTATAGGATTAGAAGAGAACCTTTTTCCGAGCGCTATGTCGTTAAGCACACGCCCGGAGCTAGAAGAGGAGCGCAGACTTTTTTATGTAGCTTTAACGCGTGCTGAAAAGCGTATCTCCTTATCTTACTCAGAAAACAGATATAAATGGGGCACATTAACAAGCAACGAACCATCTCGTTTTATCGAAGAGGTTGACCCACAATTTTTGGAAGAGGCCACCAAATCAAACACTATATTATCGGGAAAACCGTTAATGAAATTTAACAAAACAAAACCTTTCGGCCAAAGCAGTGGCTACAAAAAACTAAAGTCGGAAAAATCTATTTCAAGCAATATGAAAAGTCTCGACACTGCAAAACAAAAAAACACATCCTTATTTCCAACCACTAGCACTAACGATTTTACTATTGGCATGATGGTAGAACACCTCCGATTTGGAAAAGGAAAAATCATTAACATCGACGGTAATAATTCAAATAAAAAAGCCACAGTATTTTTTCCGGGGATAGGACAGAAAAATCTTTTACTGAAATTTGCTCGATTAAAAATCATAAAGTAATAATAATTAGTATATTTGCACCTGAAAAATAATTTCTTTCAGAAAGACTCTCTTTTTTGAATTGAAGCAACATCCGAAAAGAAAAAAAATATGAACTCTATAGAATATAACACTACACGCGATAAATTAAAGATTCGAGAATATGGCAGAAATATTCAAAAACTTATAACCTTTGCTATCGCAATTGAAGACAAAACTGAAAGAACACAATTTTGCCACTTCATTATACAGGTAATGAGCCAAATACAAACTCAAAAAGACGGCAGTGATTTTAAAAGAAAGCTATGGGATCATATGCACATTATTTCTGACTTTAAACTAGATGTAGATTCTCCATTTGAAGTTCCAACAAAAACATTTTACCAAACTAAACCGGAACCAATAGAATACAAAGAGAAAAACCTTCGCTTTAAACAATATGGCAACAATATTGAAAAAATTATTGAAAAAGCCATAGAATTTGAAGAAGGACCGGAAAAAGAGACTTTAATTAAAATTATAGCTAACCATTTAAAAAAATTGTATTTACACTGGAATAGAGAATCTGTAAATGATGATCTAATCAACGAACATCTAAAAATTCTTTCGGGTGGAAAACTAAAGTTAAGTGAAGATTTTACTTACAACTCTACGGGTGAAATACTCTCCAGATTAAAACGTCGTAAAGTCACACAAACTCAAAGCAATCAAAAAAGTTCTAATCAGCGTCATAGTCATGGCTCTAGCAATAAGCGAAGAAGTAATACTCCTCGACCAAGAACAAACAGATAAAATATTAGAATGTATTAAGGCAGTCATATTTTGACTGCCTTTTTTTATATAAAGCAGGACGTTTTATTTAATAAAAAGATTACGCAGACCCACTGTTTATTGATAAAACAGTTTAATTGCAGAGAACAATAAACAGTTAAACAAAACAGACAGTATGAATACATTTGAAATAAACGGAGGGAAAAAGCTAAATGGCGATATACATCCTCAGGGGGCAAAAAACGAAGCCTTACAAATAATTTGTGCCACACTACTTACTCCGGAAGAAATTATCATCGATAACATACCTGACATCAGAGATGTTAATATACTTATCGAGTTAATAAAAGATCTTGGCGTTACAGTAAAAAAGATTAATTCAGAATGCTATTCTTTTAAAGCAAACGGCATTAATTTAGAATATTTAAAATCGGATGTATTCAAGGAAAAAGGCAGTAAAATAAGAGGTTCTATAATGATTCTTGGGCCACTATTAGCCCGATTTGGAGTAGGATACCTACCAAAACCCGGAGGAGACAAAATAGGCAGAAGAAGGTTAGATACTCATTTTATAGGATTCCAAAGTTTAGGAGCCAAATTCGAATACTCTAAAGAGGATGATTTCTATACTATATCTGCAAAAAAACTTAAAGGAACATATTTATTACTCGATGAAGCCTCGGTAACAGGAACGGCAAATATTATTATGGCAGCCACAATGGCCGAAGGAACAACAACAATTTTTAACGCTGCCTGCGAGCCATACATTGTGCAATTATGTGATATGCTCACCAGAATGGGAGCACAAATTACCGGTACAGGATCTAACCTGCTTAAAATAACAGGCGTAAAACAATTATCGGGCACAAAGCACAAAATGCTTCCCGATATGATTGAGGTAGGAAGTTTTATTGGACTGGCAGCAATGACAGGATCTGAAATAACTATAAAAAACGTTGACTACTTCTCGTTAGGTAATATTCCAAAAATCTTTGAACGCTTAGGTATTAAAATCATCCGAAAGGATAATGATCTACTTATCCCTGCACAAGACCATTATGAAGTAGAAACTTTTTTCGATGGCTCGATAATGACAATTGCCGATGCACCATGGCCAGGATTTACTCCCGACCTGATTAGTATTGCTTTAGTTGTAGCTACACAAGCCCGTGGGAGCGTATTGCTACACCAAAAAATGTTTGAAAGCAGACTGTTTTTTGTTGACAAACTTATTGATATGGGAGCACAAATAATTTTATGCGATCCTCATCGTGCCACAGTAATTGGTCTTGATAAACAACAACAGCTCAGAGGTATTAATATGACATCACCAGACATCCGTGCCGGTGTTGCTTTACTTATAGCGGCATTGTCGGCCAAAGGAACAAGCACCATCCATAATATAGAACAAATAGATAGAGGATATCAAAATATTGATGATCGTCTAAGAAAACTAGGTGCTGATATTAAAAGAATATAACACACAACTCTTAAAATTGAATTTGCCATAACTGTTTTTCTGACAATTTGTCGGAAAAACAGTTATGGCAAATATTTTGTGATACTAATGTGTTTTAAAAAAAACTCTACAATAGCTTAAAAAATTATTACTAATAAAGGGATTTTCGTACAATAATCATTTACAGAAAAAAACACGCATAATATAATGGCTAAGAAATCTGAAAAAAAGAAAGAAGAGCAAGAAGAGATCTTGACAGAAAATCAAGAGGTGACAGCAGAAAAGGCAGACTCTAAGCAGAAGGAGAAGGAAAAAAAATCCTCTTCAAAAAAAGACAAAAAGTCGAAAGAAAAAAAACAGCTAGAGGAATTAGAGCAACAGCTTGCAGAACAAAAAGATAAATTTATCAGATTATATTCTGAATTTGAAAATTACAGAAGAAGAACCAGCAAAGAGAAGCTGGAGCTCAGCAAAACAGCATCAGAAGGAGTAATAACCAGCTTACTACCCGTGATGGATGATTTTGACAGAGCATATAAATTTTTTGAAAATTCTGCTGATGAAAAGACTTTTAAAGAGGGTGTAGATTTAATATCAGATAAACTCTTTAAAATAATGAAACAAAAAGGACTAACAGAGATCGAGTCAAACGGCAAAGAATTTGATACAGATTTACACGAAGCCATAACAAAAATCCCGGCTCCAAGTGATGACTTAAAGGGAAAAGTTATAGACACCACTGAAAAAGGCTACACTATTGCCGGAAAAGTGATTCGTTTTGCAAAAGTAGTTGTAGGAAGTTAAAAAAAGCCAACATGAGTAAGAGAGACTATTACGATATATTAGGAGTATCGAAAGATGCATCAGAACAAGAGATTAAAAAAGCTTACCGTAAGGAGGCATTAAAAAACCATCCTGATAAAAATCCTGATAATCCGGAAGCAGAAAATAAATTCAAAGAGGCTGCTGAGGCATATGAGGTATTAAGCAACTCCGAAAAGAAGCAACGTTACGACCAGTATGGACATGCAGGAATGCGTAACGGAGGCGGCGGATTTGGCGGTGGCGGATTCGGCGGCGGAATGAATATGGATGATATCTTCGAACAATTTGGAGACATTTTCGGTGGCGGCGGTTTTGGCGGTTTTGGCGGAGGCAGCTCACGACGTCGTAAAGTACGCAAAGGCTCCAACTTACGAGTAAGAGTAAAGCTATCGCTACAAGATATTGCCAACGGTGTTCAGAAAAAAATAAAGGTAAATAAATTCGTTTCCTGCTCGGCATGTAGAGGTACCGGTGCAAAAGACGGTTCTTCTCTTTCAACATGTCCTACTTGCCATGGCACAGGACAAATAACCAGAGTAACGAACACTTTTTTAGGACAGATGCAAACCGCTTCAACATGTCCTACTTGTAATGGAGAAGGAAAAATCATTCAAAACAAATGCTCTGTTTGTCACGGTAATGGTATTATAAAAGACAACGAAACAATTTCCGTTGACATTCCGGCAGGCGTTGCCAAGGGGATGCAATTATCTGTTAGTGGTAAAGGAAATGCCGCACCACGTGGTGGCATGGCAGGCGATTTAATTATTCTCATCGAAGAGGAAAAGCATCCTGAATTAACACGAGATGGAATTAATATAATACACGATAAATACATTAGTTTTCCGGAAGCGGCACTAGGTACTACAATAAAAATACCAACAGTTGACAGTCGTGCTCGAATAAATGTTCCTGCAGGTACTCAACCGGGAAAAGTATTCCGTCTTAGAGGAAAAGGCATTCCTGATATTAACGGATATGGGAGAGGCGATTTATTGGTGAATATTAACGTATGGACACCAAAAAAACTCTCTAAAGAGGAAGAAAAAATTCTTGGTGATTTAAAAAACTCAAACAATTTCGAGCCAAGCCCTACATCAAAAGACAAAAGCTTTTTCGACAGGATGAGAGAATATGTAAGAGGATAAAACCCCTACAAATTCATATTTAATAAAATATCACAAAGAGTGTAATATTAGTTTCATTTTTTCGTCTAACTTTGAGTCGAATTAATATAATCAGTATTACACTCTTTTTTTTTTTTAAATATAGAAAAATGGATTTTTTTGTTGCAGAAAATATTAGCAAAGAATTTATAAACCATAAAGCTTTGTCTGATGTTAGTATAAATGTACCGGAACAGAGTATTTTCGGACTTCTTGGTCCTAATGGTGCAGGAAAAACAACTTTAATAAGAATAATAAATCATATTACCGCTCCCGATAAGGGCAGATTATTTTTTAACGGAGAGAAATTATCTCCAAAGCACATTAGTCAGATAGGTTATCTTCCCGAAGAACGCGGTTTATACAAAAAGATGAAAGTTGGAGAACAGGCAATGTATCTGGCACAACTAAAAGGCGTGAGTAAAAATGATGCTCGCAAGAGATTAAAAATATGGTTCGAGAAATTTGGTATCGAAAATTGGTGGGATAAAAAAGTAGAAGAGCTATCGAAAGGGATGCAGCAAAAGGTACAGTTTATAGTAACAATTATTCACAAGCCTAAGTTATTAATTTTCGACGAGCCTTTTAGCGGTTTCGACCCTATCAACACAAATCTATTAAAAGAAGAGATCCTGACATTAAAAGAGAATGGAGCAACAGTACTATTTTCGACACATAACATGGGCTCTGTTGAAGAACTTTGCGACCATATTGCACTGATAAACAACTCAAAAAAAATTCTTGAAGGAAAAGTAAAAGAGATTAAGAAGACTTACAGCACCAACTCTTTTTCTGTAGAACTTTTAAACTCTAAAGGCAATATTGCCAAAGAGCTTAATACTAATTACGAACTACTTAAAGAGAGTATCGACGAAGAGGTTCATCAATTCGATATTCAAATAAAAAATGGCACCTCTCCAAATGATCTTATTTCCAATCTTACAAATGTTGGAACAATACAATCCTTTAAAGAAATCATTCCTTCGATGAATGACATTTTCATCACTACAGTGCAAAACAACAAATAGAACCACTACACCATGAATAAGATATCACTTATAATAAAGAGAGAATATTTAACCCGGGTAAAGAAAAAATCATTTATAATAATGACTTTTATAGGTCCCTTATTAATGGCAGCATTATTTATTATTCCTATAATGTTATCGCAATATAAAGATGAAGACAAAAGAACAATTGGTGTAATTGACGAAAGCGAGTTATATACAAAAGCGTTTCCCAACGCCAATAACTACTCATTTGTTTTTCTTGATTCGGGAATAGAAAATGCAAAACAACAGCTGGAAGAGACTGGTTTTTACGCTATACTACACATCCCTAAAACAGAAGTAAGTATGCCCGAAACGGCAGTGTTATACTCTCTAACACAACCCACTATAGAGGTAAAAAGTCATGTTCGCGGATTAATGAAAAAACAAATAGAGAAATTAAAGCTCTCTGCCGCAGGAATCGACAAAGAGACTCTTATCTCTATACAATCGAATATTAAACTGAGTACAATAAAAATCACCGACGCAGGAGTTGAAGAAAACAGCTACACAGAAGTAGCTATGGGCGTAGGATATGCATTGGCATTTGTTATTTACATATTCATTTTTATGTTTGGCGCACAGGTAATGCGGGGAGTATTAGAAGAAAAAACCAGTCGTATTGTAGAAGTTATCATCTCTTCGGTAAAGCCTTTTGAGTTAATGATGGGAAAAATTCTTGGCTTAGCTTTAGTTGGACTAACGCAAATACTGCTGTGGATTGTATTAACTTTTGGTATTTACACAACATTTTTAGGCGTTTTTTCCGACCAAGTTGACTTACGGGCTCAACAAGAGATGATGATACAAAGCAATACAGGATCTAATACAGTTGCTATGGATAACATTTCTGAGAAGCTAAATCCACAAATCAGTAACGCCTTAGACATTATCGAATCAATAAATTTTGTTACTATTATTGGTAGTTTTCTGTTCTTTTTCCTTGGCGGATATTTGATGTATTCAGCATTATTTGCTGCTATAGGCGCTGCTGTTGACAGCGAAGCCGACACACAGCAATTTATGCTGCCAATAACAATGCCTCTAATATTATCAATAATACTGGCTAGTTTCGTAGTACAAAATCCCGAAGGACCTATTGCATTTTGGTTCTCTATTTTCCCTTTAACGTCGCCGGTAATTATGATGATTAGAATTCCTTTTGGTGTTCCGATATTCGACATGATACTTTCAATTACATTTCTAATTATTGGATTTCTTGGAACCACATGGCTGGCATCAAAAATATATCGTGTTGGTATATTGATGTATGGTAAAAAAGTTGACTATAAAGAGTTGTGGAAATGGATTAGATACAAATATTAAAGGAGACTTCTATGTCAAAAAAAATATTAGTAATTGATGACGAGCGCAGTATTCGTAGTACTTTACGTGAGATACTTGAGTTTGAGAAATACAAGATAGAAGAGGCGGCGGATGGTTTTGAAGCAATAGAAAAGATTAAAAACATGGTTTTTGATGTTATTCTTTGTGATATAAAAATGCCGAAAATGGATGGCATAGATGTACTAGAAAAGGCTCTTCCAATTACAGAAGCACCAATAATAATGATATCCGGACACGGAACAATAGAGACTGCTGTTGATTCGCTAAAAAAAGGCGCATACGATTATTTAGCTAAACCGCTCGATTTAAATCGATTATTAGTAACGATACGTAATGCGTTAGACAAATCGCAGCTGATTACAGAGACAAAAATCCTGAAAAAGAAAGTCAGTAAGAAATACCAAATGATTGGTGAAACGGAAAGCATTTTTGATGTACGCAAAATGATTGACAAAGTAGCGCCAACTGCCGCCAGGGTGTTAATTATAGGAGATAACGGAACAGGAAAAGAACTTGTAGCACATCAAATTCATGAAAAAAGCACGCGCTGCAAATCTCCATTTATTGAGGTAAACTGCGCTGCTATTCCATCGGAATTAATAGAAAGCGAGCTCTTTGGACATGAGAAAGGCTCTTTTACTTCTGCAATAAAACAGCGTAAAGGCGATTTTGAACAAGCCGACGGCGGCACACTATTTTTAGATGAGATAGGCGATATGAGTCTATCTGCGCAAGCAAAAGTACTTAGAGCATTACAAGAGAATAAAATAACACGTATTGGCGGCGAAAAAGAGATAAGTGTTGATGTAAGAATAATTGCTGCCACAAATCATAATTTAAAAGAGGCAATTAAAAATGGTGTTTTTCGCGAAGACCTTTACCATCGCTTAAGCGTGATACTAATAAAAGTGCCATCGCTAACCGAAAGAAAAGAGGATATAAAATTACTTACCGATCATTTTATGCAGGATTTTAGTAGTACGATGGGAAAAAAAGTACCACAATTCACTCCTGAAGCATATAAAGAATTAGAAACTTTACCTTGGACAGGAAATATTCGTGAACTAAAAAATGTAATTGAACGTATGGCCATCTTGTGCGACGATAAAATTAGTAGCGATGATGTTAAGAAATTAGCACAGCCTTTGATTTGAGATTAGACTTCGGTTCAGGCCCAGAGATTTATTTGCCCTGATACCAGTGCATTAAGATTTCTATTTAACATAATATTTTTCTTTGTCGATTTGTTTATTCATTCAATCATTCAATTTTTCATTCGCCATTCGTAATTCGTAATTAATTCAGTTTTTCTTTGTTTAAAAATAATTACGTAGCTAAGGCTATGGAATGATTTTTAATCGGCGAATAAGAAAAAAATAATTCAATTTTTGTATCGATCATTTTAAC
>JAYEOD010000403.1:0-2038 GCA_034722575.1 Bacteroidota bacterium
TACCGATAGGTAAAAAGTAGTCGAAAAATTTTAGTAAAGTTTGGGCTTTGCTATACTCTCTTTGGTTAGGCTGCACCTCTCGCAATATTGGTTCGGCATAATTTTTTAATACGCCAAGCTCGTAAAGCAGTGCAGAATTAAACATCACATCAGCATTTTCTTGAAAAGGAAATATATTCTTTTCCTCACCACTTCTAACACTTGGCCAGCGCGATATTGTATTGGCAGCTGAATAATTGCGATATTTATAATCTCTTATAATTCGTCTGATAAGTCGGTTATCAGATGTTTTTATTAAATTATGATCGTCGATAGCGATAGAAGTAATTGCCGATACATATATCTTATACTTTGCCGAATCAGCAATATATTCTGTAAGCAGAGGATTTAATCCATGAATTCCTTCTACAATCAGTATATCTTTTTTACCAATACTAAGTTTTTCATCATCATAATACCTCTCGCCTGTAACAAAATCGAATTTTGGTATTTCAATCTCTTCTCCCTCAAATAACTCTAACAGATTTTGGTTAAACAGTTTTAGATCTATTGCTTCCAATGCCTCAAAATCATAATCACCGTTTTCATCTATCGGATTATCACTTCTGTTAACAAAATAGTTATCCAGCGAAAGCTTAACAGGATTTAGTCCGTTTACTTTTAATTGAATTGCCAAACGTTTTGAAAAGGTAGTTTTTCCCGATGACGACGGCCCTGAGATTAAAATTAATCGTAACGACTTACGTTTTTTGCGTATTTTATCGGCTATCTGAGCCACTTTTTTTTCATGCAGAGCTTCCGATATTTTTATAAGTTCTGTTATTTCTCCGTTTCCGGATAGACTGTTAAGATCACCAATATTTTTTATCTTTAAAATATTAGCCCAGCGTCTGTGTTCGCTAAATATTCTGAATAGTTTTTTCTGTTCAATTTTTTCCGGTAGCTTTTCCGGAGTTTTTATATCCGGAAAGCGTAACAGCATCCCATTATAAAACTGTTCAAGATCAAAAGTATTTAAATATCCTGTTGAAGGAACCAAAACACCATAAAAATAGTCGATATGTTCTCCTAAACGATATACCGAAGTATAAACATTACCACGTGTTTTAAAAAGCGGAATCTTTGCATAATGCTTATGTTTTTTAAAAAGTTCTATTGCTTTTTCTGTCGGCATCTCTTCGCGCTCAAAGGGGATATCTTGTGCAATAATAGCCTGCATCATTTTTTTAATCCGATTTACTTCAAAATCAGTAACAAAAACATCATCTTTTTCTATAGTACAATATATTCCTTTCGATATAGGATGTCGTACATAAAGCTTACTTTCTGGAAACAACTCATAAACAGCTTTGTATAAAACAAAAATCAACGAACGGATATACATTAAGCTTCCGTCGGCATCGGTATAATCTATAAAACGAATTGTTTTTGGTTTATAAATTTGATACGAAAGTTCTTTTAACTTATTATTTACCAAAGCACCTAAAATTTGATGTTTGGAATCTATATTCATCTCTTTAGAGATTTTTTTTAGCGTAGTTCCAATAGGGTATTTTTTACTGATATTTAAATTTTCACAAATTATTTCTATCTCTTTTATCATAGTGACTTTAACGTTTATTTGATATCACTACGAATATATGAAACATTCATGACAAAAGGCTTTTGAGAGAAATAATTTAATTCAACTCCTCTTTTAAAAACTGTCCTGTAATATTGTCTTCAAGAGAAGCAATATACTCCGGAGTGCCTTCTGCTTGCAATTTCCCTCCACGTATTCCTCCCAAAGGTCCTATGTCGATTATATGGTCAGACACCTTAATCACCTCCATATTGTGTTCTATTACCAACACACTATTTCCTTTATCAACAAGAGCTTGCAACACATCTAAAAGCACTTTTACATCTTCAAAATGCAGTCCTGTTGTAGGTTCATCTAGAATATAAAGAGTGTTTCCCGTGTCTTTTTTTGCTAATTCACCGGCTAGTTTTATGCGCTGAGCTTCGCCTCCTGATAGAGTTGTAGATTGTTGTCCTA
>JAYEOD010000404.1:0-2037 GCA_034722575.1 Bacteroidota bacterium
TTTGTTTATTCATTCAATTTTTCATTCGCCATTCGTAATTCATAATTCGTAATTCGCCATTCTTAATTCGTAATTAATTCAGTTTTTATTTGTCGGATGGAGCTGCACATTTATAATCATTGTCGTGTGTAAAAATTTATTGTCATGAATGTTTCATAACTCAAAAAATTAACACTTCCAGGTCTTCAACACAGGAAAATATCGTTGCATGGTCTATTTACTATTGTACTTTAAATCTGCTTCCTTTCGAATGAGCAGAAAATTCAGGTGCATAAATACTTTGAAACGTAGTTATACCATTCGAGAATTCTCCTTTTTGTTCTACAAACAAATCATATTCAAAAACATATTTTCCTCTTCTTAAATAGCTGATAAAAAAGTCGGTTGAAGCGTCGTTAATAGATTGATAATAGCCAAAACCATCCCGGTAACGGTAACCCGAAAGAGTTTCGGTAGGTTCAAACGATGCCGCACGCATATCTTGTAAATGTACATATTCCAAATTTCTATCCGATGTTAAAATCATCCTTACTCTTATTCTGTCTCCTACTTTTAGTAACTTATCCTCTCCTATTTCTATTAGCTTCTCCCCTTTTTCTGTCTTTTCTACTTTATAAAATTGCTTTATTATTTCAACTCCTGTAGAATAATTTTTCACCTTATCTAAATCGGTAAAATACTGCCAATACATTGCGCCCCACGAAACTGTATTATCTTTTTTATCGATAACAATTTGCGACATATCAGGATACACCTCTTCCCCTTTCCAACTCTTTTTAAAATACGAAGTACCGGTTTGAGTAGTCTCTTTTGCAATATCAATTTTTTGTTTGCCGATAATAATTTCAACATTATCACCTTTTTCTGTCAGTATATTATCACCGGTTGAAAGCAGTGCATAAACCGCTTTTACTGTAGCCGACGATGTTGACCAATTTTGTGTTTGCTTTTGTTTTAAAAGCCACAACTTCATTTTTTCGACAGCTTTTTTATCTTTAGCTACTTCATCAAACAACTCAATCATCATAGCTTGATTTTCGATAGGAGCCTGATACCAATACCATCCTCTATTAAAATTATTCCAATACATTCCAAACTCTTCCGATTCGGTTGAATACTCTTTTAGCGAAGCCACAATATCCATTGCTTTTTCATGCTCTCCAAAACGATTTAAAGCCAATCCTATCAATGCTTTTTGATAAGAATTATATCTGTTTCGTTTTTCATAAGCCTGTTTTTTAATAAAAGAGGTAGCTTTTTTATATTTCTCCTTAACGGGATATTCATCTAAAAAGAAGCTTCGAGAGTATAAATAATGAATATCTATACTTGCAGGAGAATATTTCTCAGCATCAAAATTTTTCTTCTTAATAATATTATTGTACGATGCCAACATCTCATCATCGATAAAACTAAGAGCCTTTTTTATAATCGACTCTGATTCCTTTTCAATATCAGTATTAATAGCATTAAGATATTTCAGATGTCCCAATACTTCCAATATATTTTGCGAAATATAACGACTCTCTTTCATTCCGTCGAACCAAGCCCAACCTCCATTGCGGGTCTGTTTTCTTGCTAATTTGTAAATATCTTGCTGCAGTTCGTGGTTAATTTTGTTATCATCGAAAAACAGAGCTATTTTTTGTTTCTGTTCCGATTCATTTTTTGCATCTAACAACCATGGAGTATGCTGAATAAGAATATTTTTAAGCTCCTTGTTTTTCTCTAAATTCGATAATAAAGCATCAGAATTTGATGCTTTCCATTGCTTAAAAACCTTTTCTATTTCAGGATTATCATCAATAATTTTTTTAGCAATACTATTAGAATAGAAACGATTTTTTATAGAAAGCACTGATTTACTATTCGATTGCTCTAAATAAGGAAGCGCCTGAACAGCATACCATGCAGCATTTCCTGTATATTCGAAAGTTAATTTATGAGCCCTAATATCGCTGTTGATATTTTTTATTTCCTTAAAATCAATTTCCTGCTTTCCTGCTTTAGAAAAAGAAAATGCTTTAGTATCGGTAA
>JAYEOD010000405.1:0-2031 GCA_034722575.1 Bacteroidota bacterium
TTAGTCGTAACGAATTATTTAAGCTCTTTAATGCAGCAGAAAACCCTAAACACAGATTAATGCTTATTATGATCTATGCTTCCGGGCTTAGACGTAATGAGCTGCTTAACTTAAAAATTGAAGATATTGATACCAATGATGGCAAATTTAGACTTCGTATCAATCGCTCAAAAGGCAATAAAGACAGATATACAGTTCTTTCTAAAGAACTATTGCCACATTTAAGAGAATATTATAAGGCTTATAAACCTGTATCCTACCTTTTTAATGGACATAAAAAAGGACAGCCTATGACTGCTAATGGTTTGCGACATGCTTTTAAAATGGCAAACAAAAAAGCAGGAATTAAAGATGTAAATCTACATATTCTCAGACACTGCTTTGCTTCTCACGCTTTGGAAGATGGTATGAATATAAGTACTTTACAATATATACTTGGTCATAAATCACTTAAAACCACCATGATATATCTTCACGTAAGTGAAGTGCCACTCCAAAAGGGATTTAGCCCTTTTGATAATTGGGAGAAAAAGATATGAGCTCACTAATAACCAAAGCTTTTGAAAATTTTAGTGACCAATATCTTAAGTTTAATAGTGCTACTATTGAGCAACATAAGCTTATTGATAGTATTAAGGTTTGTAAAACTGCAGCCCTTGGATACAATATACAAGCTTGTGAAGATTGTGGAGCTATGCAAACTCACTACAATTCCTGCGGAAACAGACACTGTCCCAATTGTCAGGCTATAAATAAAGATAAGTGGATATTATCGAAGCAAAATGATGTATTGCCGGTAATTTACCATCATACTATTTTTACTGTTCCGGCAGAACTGCGTACCTTGTTTAAGTATAATAAAGCTCTACTTTATAATCTGCTTTTTAAATGTGCCTGGGAAACTATCGAAAGCTTTTCTAAAGATCCCAGAAATCGCATTGAGGCCAAAATGGGTATGATTGCAATACTCCACACATGGAAACAGAATCTTGATTATCATCCTCATTTGCATTGCATTATCCCATCCGGCGGAATTACGGCTAATGATAAATGGAAATCATCGCCTTCGGAAGGAAATTACCTCTTTAATTATGAAGCTCTTGCCAAAACTTTTAAGGGTAAGTTTATGTTCTATCTAAAGATGTATTATAAAGATAATAAATTGCAGTTCTGGGATTTAAAAAACATAAGTTCTGCTGAATATTTCTATTATCTAAAGGAGTCTTTATATAAAATGGATTGGGTAGCTCATTCCAGAAAAAGCTTCAAAAGCCACGATTCTGTTTTTGAATATTTGGGTAGATATACCCATAAAATAGCTATTAGCAATGCGCGTATTAAAAAGGTGAATAATACTCATGTTTCTTTTGAATATACTGACAGAGCGGATAACTATAAAAAGAAAATCCGTAAAGTTGAAGGAGTGAAATTTATAAAGCTATTTCTTCAACATGTTTTGCCAAATAGGTTTATGAAAATCAGAAACTATGGCTTTTTATCTTCTAGAAATAAAACTCCAATGCTTAAAAAGCTCTTTGAGTATTTTAAAAAACCTGCTTATACAAAACCTAAGTCCATACTTGTGGCTGAGCTAATAAAACTTATATATAAGGTAGAAGTTGGAGTTTGCAAACACTGCGGAGGACAAATGAGAGTTATAGAATCTAAAAATAGACCACAAAAAACTAGAGCTTCGCCAATAATTAAAATGGCTTAAATGAGTAAATAGTACTAAAAATAATTTTAAACGACCATAATGCGTAATGAAATAATAATGCCTAAAATATACAAATGACTGATAATATCACTTCTATAATTATTGAATGTATAAATAATAAGCTGATTATTGCTTATTTATGGAGTGAAATATCTGCTATTTTACAAATCTTAGCATTTGGAAAGAAATCCTGCCTTTTATTAAAATTACATGTCCTCACAACTGCCTGACACCGCTACTTCTGGTGTCGTTCAACAACACATATAAAAACCGTAGATGCTTCGCACTACGGAGTTTTTATATGCTTAGGTGTT
>JAYEOD010000406.1:0-10371 GCA_034722575.1 Bacteroidota bacterium
ATCTGTCATCAACCCGTTAGAAGTAGAAACTATAGCAATTCCTAATCCATTAAGTACACGAGGTAACTCTTTAGAATTCGCATATTTTCTCAAACCAGGAGTACTAATACGTTCCATCTTATTGATGGCAGCTGTTTTAGTAACAGGATGATACTTTAAAGCTATCTTAATTGTTCCTTGTGGACCTTCTTCCTCAAATTTATAATTCAGGATATATCCTTTTTCCAAAAGGATCTTGGTCATCTCTTTTTTTATCTTAGATGCAGGAATGGTGACTACTCTATGGTTAGCCATAATCGCATTCCTTATTCTAGTTAAAAAATCTGCAATAGGATCTGTATTCATCTTATCCTTTTTAATATTTACTATTAATTACCAACTAGCCTTACGTACACCAGGAATCATTCCATTAAGGGCTAATTCTCTAAAATTAATTCTGGAGATACCGAATTGTCTCATATAACCTTTCGGACGACCAGTTAATTTACAACGATTATGCAAACGAACAGGTGAAGAGTTTTTAGGAAGTTTTTGTAATCCTTCATAATCACCATTAGCTTTTAATTCAGCTCTTTTTTTCGCATACTTTTTAACGAGTTTAGCTCTTTTAACTTCTCTCGCTTTCATTGATTCTTTAGCCATAACTTATTTGTTAGCATTTTTAAATGGAAATCCAAATTCTTTTAATAATGCATAGCATTCCTTATCTGTTTTCGCAGAAGTCACAAAAGTAATGTTTAATCCATTAAGTTTTGCAACAGTCTCTAAACTAATTTCGGGAAAAATGATTTGTTCAGGAACACCAAAGGTATAATTTCCAAAACCATCAAATCCTTTTTCGTTCATTCCGCGAAAGTCACGAATACGTGGCATAGCGATAGCTGTTAGTCTATCTAAAAATTCGTACATCACATTACCTCTAAGGGTAACACGAGCACCAATAGCCATTCCTTTTCTCAATTTGAAATTCGAAATGTCTTTTTTAGAGTAAGTATGAACAGCTTTTTGACCAGTAAGCAATGTTAATTCCTCTACAGCTTTATCAACAAGTTTTTTATCAGTAATACCATCACCGATACCTTGATTGATAGCTATTTTTTCGATTACAGGAATTGCCATTGGTGTTGTATAACCAAATTCTTTAGCCAAATTGGCTTTAATTTCCTTTTCGAATTTTTCTTTTAATCGTGGTGTATAACCCATTACTTGATTTCCTCCCCTGATTTTTTAGAATAGCGTACTCTTTTTCCGGTATTCTCGTCCAATTTCCTACTAATACGCGTAGCATTACCAGAAGGGTCTATTATCATTAAATTAGAAACATGTATTGCAGCTTCTTTTTTAACAATACCACCTTTAGGATTTTCTGCATTAGGTTTAGTATGTTTGGAAACGAGGTTAACACCTTCCACAATAGCACGGTTCTTATCAATATCAACAGAAAGAACTCTTCCCTGCTTTCCTTTTGAATCGCCGGCTATCACCTTTACGTTATCACCTTTTTTAATATGTAGCTTGGTTCCCATATCTATTATTGTGTATTTACAGCACCTCAGGTGCTAATGATACGATCTTCATATAATTTTTCTCACGCAACTCACGTGCAACAGGGCCAAAAATACGTGTACCCATCATTTCGTTAGTTGTAGTATTTAAAAGAACAACTGCATTATCGTCGAAACGAATATACGATCCATCTTTACGACGGATTTCTTTTTTTGTTCTAACCACAACGGCTCGAGTTACAGCTCCTTTTTTAATGTTTCCTGAAGGGATTGCACTTTTTACAGAAACAACCACTTGGTCACCAACTGAAGCATAACGTTTTTTTGTTCCACCGAGAACACGAATACATAAAACCTGTTTCGCACCACTATTGTCAGCAACTGACATTCTTGATTCTTGTTGTATCATAGCTTAAAATAATTACTTGGCTTTTTCAACAATTTTTACTAATCTCCAACATTTATTTTTACTCAATGGTCTAGTTTCCATGATGCGAACAGTATCACCTGTATTGCAGTCATTTTTCTCATCATGAGCATAAAATTTCGTACGTTTTTTTACAAACTTACCATATATTGGATGTTTAACTTTTCTTGCCACCTCAACAACAATGGTTTTATCCATTTTATTGCTGGTTACTAATCCAACTCTTTCTTTACGTAATTTTCGTTCCATCAGAATTACTTATTATTATTTTTTTCCTTTAGTTCTCTACTTCTAACCTCTGTCTTCAGTCTAGCTATAGTTTTTCTAAAAGATACTAGTTGATTTGGATTTTCAAGAGGAGACACTGCATGGTTAAGTTTCATCTTAACCAGCTGTTTTTTCGCTTCTTCAAGTCTCTCTAACAATTCCTCTTGTGACAGTTCAACGATTACTTCCTGTTTCATATTGAAATAATATTATTCTGTAAAATCTCTTCTAACAACATATTTAACTTTAACCGGAAGTTTCTGAGCTGCGAGTCTTAAAGCCTCTTTAGCCACTACTTCTGGGATATCATCTATTTCAAATAGTATACGTCCCGGAGAAACACGAGCCACAAATAATTCAGGAGCACCTTTACCTTTACCCATACGTACTTCGGCAGGTTTTTTAGTAACAGGTTTATCCGGAAAAATCCGTATCCACAAACGTCCCTCACGCTTCATATAACGTGTCATACTTTGACGAGCAGCCTCTATTTGACGACCTGTTAACCAAGCCTCTTCAAGAGTCTTTATTCCGAAAGTACCGAAAGCGATTTGGTGACCTCTTTGCGAGTTCCCCTTCATTCGGCCTTTCATTTGCTTTCTATATTTTGTTCTTTTTGGTTGTAACATCTTTTTCAGATTTTAATGGTCCGAATTACCTTCTGTTTCTACCCCGTTTATTTCCGCCGCTACTACGACGACCGCCGCCACTCTTTTTAGCTTCTCCGGTTGGAACTAGTTCAGGCTTACCAAAAATTTCGCCTTTACAGATCCACACCTTAATACCAATTCTACCGTAAGTAGTATGAGCTTCTTCGTGAGCATAGTCGATATCTGCGCGAAGAGTATGAAGAGGTGTTCTACCCTCCTTATACATTTCACTTCGTGCCATTTCAGCGCCACCCAAACGTCCAGAAACAAGGATTTTAATACCTTCTGCCCCCATTCTCATGGTAGAGGTAATAGTTGTTTTTGCTGCTCTTCTAAAAGAGACTCTTCCTTCTATTTGTCTAGCTACAGAGCTAGCGACCAAACGTGCATCAAGTTCAGGTCGTTTAATTTCGGAAATATTAATTTGAATCTCTTTTTTTGTGAGTTTTTTCAACTCCTCTTTCAGCTTGTCAACTTCCTGACCACCTTTACCAATAATCATACCAGGGCGAGCGGTATGAATAGTAACGGTTACAAGCTTAAGAGTTCGCTCGATAAAAATACGTGAAATACCAGCCTTAGCTAAACGAGCACGTAGGTATTTTCGGATTTTATCATCCTCAACAAGCTTATCTGCGAAATTTTTTCCACCGTACCAATTAGATTCCCATCCTTTGATGTATCCTAGTCTTAGCCCGGTTGGATTTGCTTTTTGTCCCATTTATAATCAGTTATAATTATTTACTATCGAATTGATTACTTTGCACTATCAATTACAAGTGTCACGTGATTTGAACGCTTTCTAATTCTGTGCGCACGACCTTGTGGCGCAGTACGAATTCTTTTTAATTGTCTCGCACTATCAACAAAGATTTCCTTTACGAACAGATTGCTTTCTTCAATTCGCACACCTTCATTTTTAACTTGCCAGTTTGCAATAGCAGATAACAACAGTTTATAAAGACGTCGAGCTGCATCCTGAGGAGAATGCTTCAATATTTGCAAAGCGTTCTCAACTTTTTCACCACGTATCAAGCCTGCTACTAAGCGCATTTTTCGTGGTGAAGTAGGACAGTTTCTCAGACGTGCTAAGTAGCTATTCTTACGCTCCTCTTTGCGTTGTTCTGCCTTTATATGTTTTCTAGATCCCATTACTTTTGTCCTTTATTAATTGCAATTACTTTTTACCTGCATGACCTCTATAATTACGTGTAGGGGCAAACTCACCTAGTTTGTGTCCTACCATATTTTCTGTAATATACACCGGTATAAATTTCTTACCATTATGAACGGCTATAGTTAAATTTACAAAATCCGGAGAAATCACAGAAGCTCTAGACCAAGTTTTGATAACGCTTTTTTTCTTTGCATCTTGCATCTCAATAACTCTTTTCTCTAGCTTGAAATAAATATATGGTCCTTTTTTAAGTGAACGACTCATAGCTTTTCAGTTTTTATTATTTCTTTTTTCTTCTTTCAATAATATACTTGTCAGACTTATTTTTAGGATGACGAGTCTTAAATCCTTTAGCAGGAAGTCCTTTTCTAGAACGTGGGTGACCACCTGTAGATTTTCCTTCACCACCACCCATTGGGTGATCGACCGGATTCATCACTACAGCTCTGGTTCTAGGGCGTTTTCCCATCCATCTGCTACGACCCGCTTTACCTGACACTTCCAAACTATGATCGATATTTGATACCATACCAATAGTAGCCATACACGTTTTAAGAATCATTCTAGTTTCTCCGGAAGGCAATTTAATAATTGCAAATTTCCCTTCACGTGTAAGAAGTTGTGCGTATGAGCCTGCACTTCTTGCTAATTTTGCACCTTGATCAGGTCTCAACTCGATATTATGGATTACAGTACCAAATGGGATATCACTTAAGTACATTGCATTTCCTATTTCTGGTTTTGCGTTAGCACCAGATACTACTTTCTGACCAACTTTTAATCCGTGTGGAGCAATAATATATCTCTTTTCTCCATCAGCGTAAAACAATAATGCTATACGTGCCGAACGGTTTGGGTCATACTCTATTGTCTGAACAGTCGCTTCGATATCTTGTTTATTGCGTTTAAAATCAATAATTCTATATCTACGTTTATGTCCACCTCCACGATATCTCATAGTCATTTTTCCTTGACCATTTCTACCACCGGTCTTCTTAGAAGAAGAGATCAAACTCTTTTCCGGCTCATTAGCAGTAATGTCTTTAAAATCACTAATAAGTTTAAAACGCTGACTCGGAGTTGTTGGTTTATATTTCTTTAAAGCCATCTCTTAAATATTGCTGTAAAAATCAATTGTTTCACCTTCTAATAACGTCACGATCGCTTTTTTAAACGAACTAGTTCGTCCGGAAATTACTCCGCCTTTAGTAAATCGTGTGCTATTTTTTCCCGTATAGTTCATCGTATTTATGCTAGTAACTGTTACTTTATACAGTTCCTCTACAGCTTTCCGTATCTCAAGCTTTTTTGCTTTACGATCCACTATAAAGCCATAGCGATTCGGCATTTTTTCTGATACCGCGGTCATTTTTTCCGTAATTATCGGCTTTATAATAATGCTCATTTTTCTTCAGTTTTAAATTCTAAACTATTTAGTTAAGATCTCTTCGATTTTCTTAACAGAGCCTTCGCACAGAACAATTCTCTTGTTATTCAAGATTTGATACGTATTCAAATCTTCTACTCTAGCAACATTCGTTTTAGGAAGATTTCTAGCTGAAAGTAATGTACTTTCATTAATATCACCAAAAACGAATAGAGTTTTACTATCCTGTAACTTTAACCCTTCTAAAATTTTCGCAAATGCCTTAGTATTAGCAGTATCAAATTTAATGTCATTGATAACTATTAATTCATTATCAATACATTTAGCAGATAAAGCTGATATTCTAGCTAATCTTTTTAGCTTTTTAGTCAAACGGAAACTGTACGAATGTGGTTTTGGACCAAAAATACGTCCACCACCTCTAAAAAGAGGAGATTTTATAGAACCTGCACGTGCTGTACCTGTACCTTTTTGACGTTTAATTTTTTTAGTACTACCAACAATATCACCACGTTCTTTCGTGCTGTGATTACCACTACGACGATTAGCCATATATTGTCTGGTGTCAATATACATAGCATGTTGATTTGGTTCTATACCAAATACAGAATCATCTAGTTGAATCTTCTTGTCAGTTTTCTCTCCTTGTAAGTTATATATTACTATTTCCATCGCTCTACAATTAAATATGATCCTTTAGCACCAGCAACTGATCCTTTAACTAACAATAAATTTTTCTCTGCTACAATTTTCAGAATCTGAAGATTAACCGTTTTAACACGTTCGCCACCAGTACGTCCTGCCATACGCATTCCTTTAAATACTTTCGATGGATCAGAAGAAGCTCCAAGAGATCCAGGAGCACGTAAACGGTTATGCTGACCATGAGTAGCATCATTTACACCTTTAAAGTTGTAACGTTTAACAACACCTTGGAAACCTTTACCTTTAGAAGTTCCTACTACATCGACAAATTCACCTTCATTGAAAACATCAACTGTAACAACATCGCCAAATTCTTTCTTCTCTTCGAAGCGAGTAAATTCCGTCAACATTCTTTTTGGAGTAGTACCAGCTTTTACAAAGTGTCCTTTCAAAGCTTTATTTGTACTCTTCTCCGTTTTTTCATCGAATGACAGTTGAATAGCATCGTATCCATCAGTTCCTTTTGTCTTAACTTGGGTTACAACACAAGGACCAGCTTCAATCACCGTGCATGGTACTTTAACACCAGAGGCATCATATATACTGGTCATCCCAATTTTTTTCCCTATTATTCCAGACATTTCTTATTTTTTTTAATGTCGATTTTATTTTAATTACTTAAACCTTAATTTAAACCTCTACTCCACTAGGCAGTTCCAATTTCATCAAAGCGTCAATAGTCTTTGATGAGGAACTATAGATATCTAACAAACGCTTATAAGAACATAGTTCGAACTGTTCACGAGCTTTTTTATTTACAAAAGTTGATCGCAGTACTGTATAAATTCTTTTATGCGTTGGAAGTGGAATAGGACCATTTACAACAGCTCCTGTTGATTTTACCGTCTTCACAATCTTCTCAGTTGATTTATCAACTAAATTATGATCGTATGACTTCAGCTTAATTCTAATCCTTTGACTCACAATTCAAACGTTTAGTTATTATTTTATAAATTATATCCTGCTTTTTCAATAACCTCTTCTTTAATGCTTTCAGGTGCTTGCGCATAAGAATGAAACTCCATTGATGACGTACCTCTACCAGAAGTAACAGTTCTTAATGCAGTAACATAACCAAACATTTCAGATAAAGGCACACGACACTTAATAACCTGTAAACCGCCAGTTTTTGAACTCACGTCTTCAAGTATTGCACGTCGCTTATTTAAGTCGCCAGTAACATCACCAAGATAAGCTTCAGGAATATTAACTTCAACTTTCATTACCGGTTCAAGTAATATTCTTTTTACTTTCTTACAAGCATTTTTGAAAGCGAGTTTACCTGCTATTTCAAATGAAAGCTGATCAGAATCCACATCATGGAATGAGCCATCAAAAAGTGTTACTTTTAAATTATTCACTTCATAACCAGCTAAGGTACCATTAACCATTGCCTGTTTAAATCCTTTTTCAACAGATGGGATAAATTCTTTTGGAATACTACCACCACGAATTTCATTTACAAATTGCAGTCCTTCGAATTCTGCTTCATCAGCTGGTCCGACTTCAACTTGGATATCAGCAAATTTACCACGACCACCAGATTGCTTTTTATAAGTCTCACGATGTTCAGTAGTAGAAGCAACAGCTTCTCTGTATGCAACTTGAGGTTTTCCTTGATTACATTCTACTTTAAATTCGCGTTTCAAACGATCAACAAGTACGTCAAGGTGAAGTTCCCCCATACCTCTAATAATTGTTTGTCCCGAATCCGGATCAGTAGAGACTTTAAATGTAGGATCCTCTTCTGCTAATTTAGCAAGACCCTCACCAAGTTTAGTAAGATCGGCTCTAGTTTTTGGTTCAATAGCAATACTAATAACCGGCTCAGGAAAGCTCATCGATTCAAGTACAACAGGGTTTGCCTGCTCACATAGAGTATCTCCTGTATGAATAGTTTTAAAACCCACAACAGCAGCAATATCACCAGCTTCTAACACCTTTAAAGGATTACGTTTATTAGCGTGCATTTGCATGATACGACTAATTCTTTCGCGTTTACCCGTGCTTGCATTAAAAACATAAGAACCTGCTTCTAATTTACCAGAATAAACTCTAATAAACGCTAATCGACCAACAAACGGGTCAGTAGCGATTTTAAAAGCTAAGGCAGTAAAATCTGCATCAACTTCTGATTTCATCAAAACAGTCTCTTCACTATCAACCTTCACACCTTCCATAGGAACAGTGTCCAGTGGGCTTGGAAGATAACGAACAATAGCGTCCAATAACATTTGAACACCTTTATTCTTAAAAGCAGAGCCACACATCACAGGAGTTATTCTTCTCTCAACAGTAGCTTTATGAATTGCTTTAATTATCTCCTCTTCAGAAATAGAATCAGGGTCATCCATAAACTTTTCAAAAAGAGCTTCACTCTCTTCTGCAACACCCTCTACAAGTTTACCACGATACTCCTCAACACTCTCTTTTAGATCGTCAGGAATTGGAATTTCGACAATAGTCATACCTTGAGAGGACTCATCCCACTCAAAAGCTTTATTCTTTATTAAATCTACAACACCTGTAAACGTCTCTTCGCTACCTATTGGCAATTGCAATGGAATAGGATTTGCTCCCAACACCTCTTTGATTTGCCCCACAACAGAAAGAAAATCAGCACCTGTACGATCCATTTTATTAACAAAAGCGATACGAGGCACGTTATACTTATCTGCTTGTCTCCAAACAGTTTCAGACTGCGGTTCAACACCACCTACAGCACAAAAAACAGCAACAGCACCATCAAGTACTCTCAAAGACCTCTCTACCTCTACAGTAAAATCAACGTGTCCGGGGGTATCAATAATATTAATTTTATAATCCTCACCCTTACCCTCATCACGCAGTTTCCAAAACACTGTTGTTGCAGCCGAAGTAATAGTAATACCTCTCTCTTGCTCTTGCTCCATCCAGTCCATAGTTGCCCCACCATCGTGTACCTCACCAATACGATGCGTAATACCTGTATAATACAAGATACGCTCAGTAGTAGTAGTTTTTCCGGCATCAATGTGAGCCATTATACCTATGTTCCTAGTATGTTTTAATTTATTTGACATTCTTCTTCAGTCTCTACCTAAATTACTAAAATCTAAAATGTGAAAATGCTTTATTAGCATCAGCCATTCTATGAGTTTCCTCTTTCTTTTTAAAAGCTCCACCTTCTTCTTTATATGCAGCAATAATCTCACCTGCTAAACGCTCTGCCATTGTTTTTTCATGACGTTTACGTGCAAATTTAACCATATTCTTCATAGCAATAGACAGCTTACGGCTAGAGCGTATTTCAGAAGGGATTTGGAAAGTAGCGCCACCAATTCTACGGCTACGCACCTCAACAGCCGGAGTAATATTAACTACAGCTTTTTTCCAAACATCCAGACCATTCTCGTTCAATTTTTCAGAAACAGCAGCTATAGCAGAATAAAAAATCTTATAAGAGACATCTTTTTTTCCCTTTAACATAAGATTGTTTACAAACTTAGCGACCATCATATCATTAAATTGAGGATCCGGCAAAATAATTCGCTTTTTTGGTTTTCCTTTTCTCATTTTTCTGGTACTTTTAAACTATTACTGGATTATTTCTTCGGTCTCTTTGTACCGTACTTAGATCGTCTTTGCTTACGATCATCAACTCCTGAAGTATCAAGTGCACCACGAACTACATGATAACGAACACCTGGCAAGTCCTTAACCCTGCCACCACGAATCAAAGCAATTGAGTGCTCCTGCAGATTATGACCTTCACCAGGGATATACGCGTTAACTTCCTTACCATTTGTCAAACGTACCCTTGCCACTTTACGCATAGCAGAGTTTGGTTTTTTTGGCGTAGTAGTATACACCCTTACACATACTCCGCGACGTTGTGGACACGAACCCAATGCTTTGGATTTACTTGTCTCAACAATTTGCTTTCGTCCTTTGCGAACTAACTGTTGTATTGTTGGCATATTAACCTTTAATTTATAATTAATAAAATTTCTTTTTCCCGCTAAGGGACTGCAAAAATACTATTAAATTTCATAAAACCAACCGCTTAACGATTCATTTTACAAAAAAAATATTTTTTACCGAGAAAAGAATATAGAGACATAATCTAAGATAAGAAGACTTACATAAAAAAACCGGGATAATCAATTTTAGACCAGCGCCACAATTTTTTTAGGGTGAAACCTATATCCGTCTTATCTTTCTCAGGTTCCCTATATCATTTAATCTTTACACTATCAGGCTTTTCCGAAGAA